>JAWVWZ010000073.1:0-7099 GCA_033723505.1 Hydrogenovibrio sp. | reverse complement strand
GGTGCCGAACATCATCGGGGTCAAAGAAGCGACTGGAGATCTGGCGCGACTGGGGCAGATTCAGGAACTGGTTGGTTCGGATTTTGATCTTTATACCGGGGATGACGCGACAGGGGTTGAATTTGTGCTGTTAGGTGGACATGGTTCGATTTCTGTCACGGCCAACGTTGCGCCGGAAATTGTCTCTGATGCTTATGAAGCGGCTCTGGCAGGCGATGCGGAAAAAGCCAAAGCACTGGATGCTAAGGTTGCGGATTTGCACGTAAAACTCTTTGTCGAAGCTAATCCGATCCCCGTCAAGTGGGCCATGGCTGAAATGGGGCTGATTGGCCCGGCCATTCGCCTGCCATTGACACCTTTATCTGAAAAATATCATGACGAGGTGAGACAAGCCTTGAAAACAGCAGGGGCCTTATAGACCTTATGACTTTCTCTTCAATTGCAAAACGCGCCGTTTTTTCCCTTCTGGCGGCGCTAACCTTAACTGCCTGTACCAGTACTGCCACCAAAAACGCCAACGATGTTCTGGATTACGATGCCAATACTGATTATCGTAAAACCGAAGATAAGCTGGCTGATAAGCTGGATATGCCGCCGAATTTGTTTGCTATGAGCAAACAGCAGGATGCTTTTGATAAAGCCTTGAAAGACAGCGCGAAAGCCGATGCAGACCAGAATATCCCAACCTATAAGGCAAATAATGTTCACGTCGAATCGAACCTGTCGGAAAGATGGTTGGCGATTAAGGGCATGGATAGCCAGCAGGTATGGAGCGGTGTTCAGTCGTTTCTGAAAACGCTGGGTTATGAAATTAAAGATGCTCGTAAGGATACCGGTTTTATCCGCACCAAGTTTACCGAGCGTAAAGAGTTAGTGCCATTGGATGCACAGGGACCATTGACCCGTGTGTTAAATAGCTGGCGTCCGACGCTGGCGGATGGTATCTATGATCGTTTGATCGCGAGAGTGGTCTATCGTCCGGAAACGCAACAAACAGATGTCTATTTCTATCACACCATGATCTATGATGCGACGCAGGCGGATAGTGACGATTTGAATACCCCGGATAAAAGTGGTTGGAAAATCAAACATTACAATCCCCTGATTGAGGCAGAAGCCTTGTATCAGGCCATGATCTTTTTCGGAACCTCCCAACAGGATGCCTTGAAGCAAATCGAAATTACGACCAAACAAACTGAACTGGTAGGTGATAAAACCGAATTTGAAGGTCTGGTGTTTAAAGCGCCGAAGACGGTGTCCTGGAATTACCTGATTGCCATGATCTATCGTTCCGGTTGGCATGTGGATCATATGAAACAAAATTCTTATGAAGTCTGGGTCAAGGTGCCGGAGCAGGTGCGTGATGAAAAAAGTCTGGCATCGACTCTGGCCTTCTGGAAAAAGGACGAAAAACAAGTACCTGCTGTTGTCCGCTTCTCTTTTGAAGATTATCAACAGGACAAAAAGCAATATAGTCTGTTAAAAGTCCATTCACTCGAAGGGGCGACACCGCTGAATGCGGCCAAGAGAGAGTATTTGTTTAAAGCCTTAGGACTTCTGGCCGAATAATTCTATTCAATTGTTAACGCCCTTGAAAACAAGGGCTTTTGTATTGCTTCAATAAGGAATTGCTATGCAAATCATCTGGGGTAATCCCGCTCACTCCCAATATCGTCTGCAAAAACTGTTTCATAAGATTCAGGAGCAGTGTTCCATTACATCGATTCGGTCTCAATATATTTATGCCGTTGACCTGAATGAAGGCGCCTCTTCATTGAATGAGAGCGAACTGTCGAAGCTGAGAACGCTTTTGAACGGTGCGCCGCAAGAAGTTTCCGGAGAATTGGATGGTTCATCCTGTATTGTCGTACCAAGACTGGGAACCATTTCTCCCTGGGCGTCAAAAGCGACAGATATTACGCATACTTGTGGTATTGAAGCCATTCACAGAGTGGAAAGAGGGATTGTTTATTTCATCGAAGGCGCAGAGGATCGTGCCGCAGTGGAAGCCTTATTGCATGACCGTATGATGGAACAAGTCTTTCATGACGTTTCCTCGCTTGAAGGATTGTTTTCGCATCAGTCTCCGAAACCTTATCAGACAGTTGACGTTTTGCAAGGTGGGCGTGAAGCTCTGATAAAAGCCAACTCTGAAATGGGGTTGGCTCTGTCTGAAGATGAGATTGATTATCTGGTTTCGGCCTTCAAAGGTTTGAATCGCAACCCTGTAGATGCGGAATTAATGATGTTTGCTCAGGCAAATTCGGAGCATTGTCGCCATAAGATTTTCAATGCCGACTGGACGATCGATGGACAGGATATGCCGAATTCATTGTTCGGTATGATTCGTAACACCTACCAAAAGAATCCGGAAGGCGTGCTATCTGCCTACAGCGATAATGCGGCCGTCATTGAAGGGAGTAAGGCAACGCGCTTCTTCCCGGCGCCCGGGACGAACCAGTATCAATATTCGGAAGAGAACGTTCATTTCCAGATCAAGGTAGAGACGCATAACCACCCGACAGCCATCTCCCCGTGGCCGGGAGCGGCAACCGGTTCTGGTGGCGAAATCCGTGATGAAGGCGCGACGGGGCGAGGCTCCAAGCCAAAAGCGGGTTTGACCGGTTTTACCGTGTCGAACCTGAATATTCCGGGCTTTAAACAACCCTGGGAACGGGATTATGGTAAGCCCTCCCGGATTGTTTCTGCGTTCGATATCATGATTGAAGGGCCTTTAGGGGCCGCCGGTTTCAATAATGAGTTCGGTCGTCCGGCAATCAATGGGTATTTCAGAACCTACGAAAATACTTTGATCACGCACGACGGAGAAGAGGTTCGAGGCTACCACAAGCCGATCATGTTGGCCGGTGGTCTCGGGAATATCCGTGAGCAACATATTGAGAAAAATGACATCCCAGTCGGTGCTAAGCTGGTTGTACTGGGCGGGCCGGCGATGTTGATCGGCCTGGGCGGCGGTGCCGCGTCGTCAGTCGACAGTGGAAGCGGTTCGGAAGCACTGGATTTCGCTTCGGTCCAACGGGAAAACCCGGAAATGGAGCGTCGCGCACAAGAAGTCATCGATCGCTGTACTTACCTGGGAGAGGATTCTCCGATTGCATCGATTCATGATGTCGGTGCCGGCGGATTGTCCAATGCATTTCCTGAATTGGTCAACGATTCCGGTCGTGGTGGACGTTTTGATTTAAGATCCGTGCCGAACGATGAACCTGGGATGTCGCCGATGGAGATTTGGTGTAATGAATCCCAGGAGCGTTATGTCATTGCGATCTATCCGGACAAGCTGGCGCAGTTCGAAGCAATCTGCCAGCGCGAAAGATGTTTGTATGCGGTGGTGGGGGAAGCGACCAAAGAACAAGAATTGGTTGTCAATGACACCGTCTTCGAAAACAATCCGGTTGACATGCCTTTGAATGTGTTGCTTGGCAAACCGCCGAAGATGCATCGAACGGTCGAAAGCCGCGTCATTCCGCAGCCGGGTTTCGAGCCGGCAGTGCTGGATATGAACGAGGTGACCGAGCGGTTATTGAAGTTGCCGACCATTGCCAGTAAAAGTTTCCTGATCACCATCGGAGATCGTTCGATTACCGGGATGGTAACACGTGACCAAATGGTGGGACCTTGGCAGGTACCTGTCGCCAATGCAGGGGTGACTTGCTCGGATTATAAAGGCTATACCGGTGAGGCGATGGCCTCGGGGGAGCGACCTCCTGTTGCTTTGATCAATCCTAAAGCATCTGCGCGTTTGTCGATTGCGGAAGCGATTACCAATATTGCCTGCGCTAAAATTCGTCGGATGAGCGATATTAAAATCTCGGCAAACTGGATGGCCGCAGCGGGGCATCCCGGTGAGGATTCCGCACTTTACGATGCGGTTGAAACCGTTGGACTGGAGCTTTGTCCTGCATTGGGGATTGCGGTACCTGTCGGTAAGGATTCAATGTCGATGAAGACAGCATGGCAAGATGGTGATCAGGCAAAGTCTGTTACCTCACCGATGTCTTTAAATATCACGACGTTTGCCCCGGTAGAAGATGTCAGAAAAACGGTCACCCCACAGTTGAGAACCGATTTGGGGGAAACCGAAATTTTGGCAATCGATTTGAGTCGAGGCCAAAACCGTTTGGGTGGAAGTTGTCTGGCTCAAGTTTATAACCAGATTGGAGATGAATCGGCGGACTTGGATTCGGCGCAAGACTTGTTGAACCTGTTTAATGCGATTCAGGCATTGATGGCGAAAGACTTGATGCTCGCCTACCATGACCGTGCAGATGGAGGTTTCCTGGTCACCGCGATGGAGATGGCTTTTGCCGGTCATTGCGGCTTGAAACTGGAGACGTCCTCTCTTGGTGAAGAACCGGTTTCGGCTTTATGTGCCGAAGAAGTCGGCGCTTTGATTCAGGTTAAACTTGCGGATAAAGCCGAAGTGATGGCCATCTTGGCGGAATTTGATTTGACCGAAATGACGTCTTCAATCGGAACGGTCGCCTCGGATGATGCGATCGAAATTTCGGCTCATGGTCGAGTGCTTTTGTCGGGGTCGCGCAAACAGTATCAGGCCTGGTGGTCCGAAACCAGTTACCGCATGCAGTCCTATCGAGATAATGAAGTCTGCGCTCAGCAAGAATATGATGCCATCGAAAATGATGAGCATACTGAAATCGCACCGGTTGTGACGTTTGATCAAAACGAAGACATTACTGCCGGACTGCATTCGGGCGCGCGCCCTAAGGTTGCGATCCTAAGAGAGCAGGGCGTGAATGGACAGCAGGAAATGGCGGCTGCCTTCGATCGTGCCGGGTTTGATGCCATTGATGTGCACATGTCTGATGTTTTGTCCGGCAAGGTGAGTTTTGATGAGTTCAAAGGATTGGTTGCCTGTGGCGGTTTCTCATATGGAGATGTTTTGGGTGCTGGACGAGGCTGGGCCAATTCTATTTTGTTCAACCCTGTTGCACGCGAAAGTTTCGAAACCTTCTTTCATCGGGAAGACACCTTCTCTCTTGGCGTGTGTAATGGGTGTCAGATGCTGTCGAATCTGAAAGAAATTATTCCAGGCGCGGAAGCGTGGCCGAAATTTGTCCGTAACCAGTCCGAGCAGTTTGAAGCTCGTTTCTCCTTGGTAGAGATACAGTCGTCGCCATCAATTCTATTGCAGGGCATGGAAGGTACCAGAATTCCAGTTGCCGTAGCCCATGGAGAAGGGCGCATGGACTTTGGTGAAGCTTCATCTGAAGCCGTTTCTGGATTGGTGGGGCTGCGTTATGTCGATGCCGCCGGGAACCCGACAGAAAGATATCCATTTAACCCTAACGGTTCGGAAGGTGGTATGACGGGTCTGACAACGGCTGACGGCCGAGTTACGATCATGATGCCGCATCCGGAACGGGTTTTCAGAACGGTGCAAAACTCATGGCATCCGGATGACTGGTTGGAAGATGCGCCATGGATGCGTTTGTTTAGAAATGCCCGTAAATGGGTCGGATAGTTCAGAACGGTTCTCTCTTGATATTGATAGGTGATTGATATCAAGAGGAAAATGGTTTATTCCATAAAATTTAATTGAACGTTAATAATATGTCTTTATTTGACATTCAGATCGGATTTCTTTAATGTTATCCGACTTTAAAATTTTTTAATGCTGTTAATTAAGTGCAATTTATATTTTAGCTACTTGAATGACAATTTTTTACTATATCAAAACGGAGTAGGAGACTATGTCTTTAAATCGTCGTGAATTTCTTCATGTGATGTCTATGGCTGCAGCTGCCGGCATGTTACCTGGTACAGCAAGCGCTATGTCATCTAGCCCTGAAAAGAAAAAAGGTGCTGCGGCATCTATGGATATGTATAACCTGCCAATGAAAGGCAAGGTTCGCTTACTGCATATTACAGATACACATGCCCAGCTAAAGCCAATCTACTTCCGTGAGCCAAACGTTAACCTAGGGACAGGTCCTGCATTCGGTAAGTTGCCACACGTTGTTGGTCACAACTTGATCAAAGAGTTGGGAATTAAAGAAAATACACCGCTATCTTATGCGTTTTCCTTCCTGAACTTCCAGGATGCGGCAGACCAGTATGGTAAAGTCGGTGGTTTTGCACACGTTAAGACTTTGTTGGACAAGCTTCGTGAAACAGCTGGCGGGCGTGAGAACACGTTGACTATGGATGGTGGTGACCTGTGGCACGGTTCAGGGACAGCTCTATGGACACGTGGTCAAGACATGGTTGAAGCTTCGAACATCCTAGGTGTTGATATCATGACAGGTCACTGGGAATTCACATATAAAGAAGACGAAGTTCTAACGAACCTAAGCAAGTTCAAAGGTGAATTCCTGGCACAAAACATCCGTATCAAAGAAGATTCTTTGTTTGGTGACGACTACCGTGATATGACTGACCGTCACAACGGTATCGGTCTGTATGACGAAGATCAAGCACGTGCTTTCAAGCCTTATACAGTTAAAATCGTAAATGGTGAGCGTATCGCGATTGTTGGTCAGGCTTTCCCTCGTACTGCAAACGCAAACCCTCAATCTAACTTCCCGGATTGGTCTTTCGGTCTTCGTGAAGATGCACTACAAGAAACAGTTGATAAGATCCGTGCTGAAGAGAAAGTCGCGGCAGTTGTGATGATTTCTCACAACGGTATGGATGTTGATATCAAGATGGCTTCCCGTGTGAACGGTATCGATGCGATCTTCGGTGGGCATACGCACGACGGTATTCCGAAAACCATCAATGTTAAAACACCATCAGGTGGTGTTTGTTACGTAACGAACGCTGGTTCTAACGGTAAATTCGTTGGTTGTATGGATTTGGATATCCAGAACGGTAAGTTGAGAGGCGTTAACTACTCACTGCTACCTGTTTTCTCTAATGTATTGCCCGCTGACCAAGAAGTGACAACTTTCTTGGATCACCTATACACTAAGAAGTATGACACGAATATCGTAGAGTCTCGTGATCCTTCTCGTGCTTATAACAAAGATCGCCTAGGTAAGACTTATGGTGAGATTCTAAGTGAAGAACTGGCTGTTGCTGAAGATACTTTGTATCGTCGTGGTAACTTCATGGG
>JAWVWZ010000072.1:0-7134 GCA_033723505.1 Hydrogenovibrio sp. | reverse complement strand
GTTCTTACTATCCAGAATACGCAATGGATTGGTTTCGAGCCTTCTCAAGCTGTCTTCATCCAATTGTTCGAGGTGTTGATTCAAATAGGCAACCAGTTTATCGCGGTAGGCCTGTCGAGCTTCCAGACTGCCAAGTGAATTAATCTGGAGCTCCAGGCCTTCAAGACCGACTTTTTCCCAGAAGCGCGCTGTCAAAGCAATCAACTCCGCATCAATGTCAGCACCGGACAAGCCGAAAACCTCGACGCCGAACTGGTTAAACTGGCGGTAACGTCCCTTTTGCGGACGTTCATGGCGAAACATCGGCCCGGCATAATAGAGCTTTTGAATCTGATTATGCGTCAAGCCATTCTGAATCACTGCTCGGACACACCCCGCCGTGCCTTCCGGCCTTAATGTCAAACTGTCGCCATTGCGATCCTCAAAGGTATACATTTCTTTTTCGACAATATCGGTCACTTCTCCAATTGAGCGGGCAAAAAGTTCGGTTTTCTCGACAATTGGCAGTCGAATCGACTGATAACCGTATTGGGAAAGAATTTGTTCGGCGGTCTTAATCAAGTAATCCAGCGTTTTAGCTTCTTCGCCATAATAATCATTCATACCACGAATGGCTGAAATTTGTTTTGACATAGGTTTCTCTTTAAATACTCATTGATTGATAACGATCAAAGTAATAATGATGGCGACGACCAATGCCCATAAAATCCATTTCAAAAATTCCGGTGAAATCAACGGCGCTTTCTTGGCATCGTATTGTTCCACTTTGGACAAGGTCGAACTGACTTGAATCCCATCCGGGAATTCAGTATCGAACTGAGAGACATCCACCCCCAGAACTTCAGCATAATTTCTTAAATACCCTCTCTGAAACGGCGTCAACTCGGCCAAATTCAGCTCAGGGCTTTCAAAATATTCCAGTTGTTCTTTCGTCAACTTAAGCCTTTCGCTGACCATCTCCAACGATAATGCCTGTGCTTTTCTTTTCGACTTAAGCATTTCGCTCAGTTGCTGTGGGGTTTGAAGCTGCTCACTCATAATTCTTCCCTAAAAATCAATTGGCTTTGACTTCGACCGCCTTAAGTGTTCTTTTGGTCCGGTCGGTAATTTTACCTGCTAACTGGCCACAAGCGGCATCGATATCATCTCCGCGCGTCTTTCTGACCGTACACTTCAGGCCTGCTTTGACCAACATATCTTGAAAACGCCTCACTGCGTTATTCGATGAACGTTTGTAATCTGTCCCTTTAAACGGGTTAAACGGAATCAGATTCACCTTACATGGCAAATCGCCGAGTAATTCTATCAATTGTTGTGCATGCTCTTCGCGATCATTGACATGATCCAACATCACATACTCGACCGTCACGTGTTTTTTGCTGTGACCGCCTTCCACATAACGATGCAATGCCGGCATCAATTCCTCGAGAGGGTATTTTTGATTGATCGGAACCAGAACATCTCGAAGGGCATTGTTTGGAGCGTGCAGAGAAATCGCCAGACTGACGTCCAGATTCTCTTTAATTTTATCGATGGCAGGTACGACGCCAGCCGTACTGATAGTCACACGCCGTTTCGATAACCCATAGGCATTGTCGTCCATTAAAATGCGCGCCGCAGGAAAGGTATGAGTCACATTCAACAAAGGTTCACCCATGCCCATGAAAACGACATTGGAAATGATTCGTTCTTCTTTCGGCTTACACCCCAAGGCTTTATTCGCCACCCACATCTGCGCGACGATTTCCCAGTTCTCCAGATTACGGTTAAACCCTTGCTTTCCGGTCGCACAAAAACTGCAATCCAGCGCACACCCTACCTGAGAAGAAATACACAAAGTACCGCGCGATTTTTCCGGAATAAATACGGCTTCGACGCTGTTTTTCTGATCGACTTCCAACAACCACTTAATGGTGCCATCCGCCGACTTCTGTTCGGCAATGACTTTGGGCGTACGAATCACTGCTTTTTGCTTCAGCTTTTCTCGCAAAGCCTTGCTCAGGTTAGTCATCTCATCGAAATCGCTAACGCCAAACTGATGAATCCACTTCATCACTTGGGTCGAACGAAAAGGCTTTTCGCCGATCTCGGTAAAAAATTTCGCCAAACCTTCACGATCAAGCCCCAGCAGATCGACCTTGCCATCGTAAATGACGGGAGCATTATCTCCGATTTTTTCTTCGACAAACTGCAAGACTTACTCCGCCTTCCGGGAACAGATTTCGTTTTCGTTAAAGAAATAAGCGATTTCGCGCTCTGCACTTTCAGGCGAGTCCGAACCATGCACTGAGTTTTGTTGCATCGATACTGCAAAATCTTTTCTGATGGTGCCTTCAGCGGCTTTTTCAGGGTCGGTCGTTCCCATCACCTCGCGATTTTTGGCGATGGCATCTTCACCTTCCAACACCTGAACCACAATGGGACCGGCCGTCATATTTTTGATTAGGATTTCGTAAAACGGCTTCCCCTCATGCTCCGCATAAAACCCGGCGGCATCAGCAGGAGACAACTGAATCATCTTAGAAGCGATCACGGACAGACCGTTTTTCTCAAGTCGAGCGACAATCTCTCCGATCAGATTTCTATTTACCGCGTCCGGCTTAATAATAGAAAATGTGCGTTGCAACATGCGTTTTCCTTGAATAAATTTCATTAACTGCTTATTTTAACAATCTACCGGTGCGATTGCTGAAAAAAGTCTTACCAACAAAAAACCCCAGTAGAGACTGGGGCTTTATACCTGAAAAAGACCATTAACAATCGTTTAGACGGTAAAGGACTCTCCGCAACCACAGGAATCTTTCACACGCGGATTATGGAACTCAAACCCTTCATTCAACAGGCTTTCCTTGACATAATCGAGCTCCATCCCATCCACTTGTGGCAAGCTTTTCTTCGGCACCACCACCTTTTGGCCATGACTTTCATAGACCTCGTCTTCATCGGTAATTTCATCCGCATAATCAACGACATAGGAAAACCCGGCACATCCACTCACTTTGGTAGAAAGCTTCAAACCGATGCCATGCCCTCTTTTTTCCAACATGACCTTAATTCTTTCAGCCGCAGCAGGCGTCAATGTCACTGCCATACAATCCTCTCCCTTGTTTTTGTCTTCAGTATTTTAAGCAAAAACAACATCTTTTACATTAGAGCGCTTATCGATAATTTCCTGAAGCGTAATGCCATCCAGAAAACGATCGATCATCTCACTTAAGTCTGACCATAGCTCGTGGGATAGACATTCATCTCCCCCCTTGCAGTTCTGCTTGCCTTTACACTTTCTCGGTTCGAGATCTTCGTTTACAGCAGCAATCACTTGTCCGACGGAAATCTGACCGGCATCACGACTCAAACGATATCCACCGCCTGGCCCTCTCGCGCTCAATACTAAATCCGACTTTTTTAACTTGGCAAAAATCTGTTCCAAATAAGACAGAGAAATATCCTGCCTTTCGGAAATCATTGCCAACGTAATCGGCCCTTTTGATTGATTGATTGCAATGTCCAACATCGCGGTCACTGCATAACGCCCTTTTGAAGTCAATTTCATCGAACCTTCCTTTTGCAAAGCTATTTAAGGTCATTATCTGGTAAAAACTATGGTTATTCTATAATAACCTAGTAAATAACTCAAGAATTATCCGAGAATTTTTCAGTCATCAAACCAATTTTTCCCCTCGTCCACACAAGGCTTCCAGACTTCAAAAAGGTTATTCTTTACGTTTTTTAACTGACTTTACATGCGCCCTTTGCTCAGGGTCATCGGGGTCCAACACCGCGCCTTCCAGACTCGGCAAGTCAACATGGGTATCTTCGCCCCCTAACTGTTTAATGGCCTGGCTCAGTTTTTCCAATTGCTCGTCCTGACTTTGCACATGATCCAATAAACTGTAAATCGCTTTTTCGACTGGATCCTCAACATCCTGACCGACACCATAAGCATCAAACCCCATCTTTTGCGCCATTTTTTGACGTCTGGAGGCTTTTTTCGATTTATCCTGCTCCACAATACGACCGGGTATCCCGACCACCGTTCTATTGGCAGGCACCGGCTTCAATACCACGGCATTGGATCCAATCCGAACATCATCGCTGATTTCGATCGGCCCCAGTACTTTTGCACCAGCCCCTACAACCACCCGGTTTCCCAATGTCGGGTGACGTTTCCCTTCCTGTGTACTGATTCCCCCAAGGGTCACGCCATGATAAAGCGTACAGTCATCGCCGATTTCCGCGGTCTCCCCGATGACCACGCCCATCCCGTGATCGATAAAGAAACGATCCCCGATTTTTGCCGCCGGATGAATTTCAATACCAGTAAACCATCTGGCGAAACCGGAAATAAACCTTGCCAGCCATTTCATACCTTTCGACCATAACCAATGCGTCAGGCGATAAAACAAGATCGCATGAAGCCCCGGATAGGTCGTCAACACCTCAAAAGTACTTCTTGCGGCCGGGTCGCGCTCAAACACGGACTGTACATCGGATTTGATTCTTTTAAACATTATGATCCCGCTCAATTGTTTTCAGTTTCTCGGCTTGTCTTTGCGCCGCAGTTAAAACTCCTCTGAGAATATCGATTTCTTTAACGTCGAGCTTCGCACGATTAAACAAACGGCGCATCCGACGCATAAATCGAGCATTCTTTGCTGGGTCAAGAAATTCGATATCCTGTAGCCCCTGATATAAATGGTCGTAAAAACCTTCCAACTGTTCCGCTGATGCCCGCTTATGACGATACTGACCTTTTTCGGCAATATTCAACTTCAAATCGGTTGCCATCAGGCATTCATAAACAAACACCTGCACTGCAGCGGCGATATTCAACGAACTATACACGGGGTTCGTCGGAATATGTGCCAAATAGTGACACTTATCCATCTCGGCATTACTCAAACCGGAATCTTCCCGCCCAAATAAAATCGCAACCTGATCTTCCGGTGCCTCAACCGTCTCCATGAGCATTTCAGCCGTTTGACGCACATCCAGTTGTGGCCAGGAAACTTTTCGCAACCTTGCACTCGCCCCCACGACCAACTTACAATCGGAAATCGCGTCCTCCAAAGATTCGAACACCTGTGCATCATTAAGCACATCGGCCGCACCCGAAGCCCGAGCGGAAGCGACGTGACTCGGAAATTCCTTGGGACGAACCAGCACCAGCTGACTGAGTCCCATATTTTTCATTGCCCTGGCAACCGCCCCGATATTGCCCGGATGCGAAGTTTCAATCAAGACAATTTTAATTTTTGACAGTTTCGGGTGCGTTCTGTAATCTTCTAGCATCTATTTTCCGTTATAATTCCGTGAATTATTTTTAAGTTGACCCTGTATTCTAACAATTGGAAAACCTGTTATGCACCCTATTTTGAACGTCGCCTCAATCGCTGCTAAAGAAGCAGGCTATTTCATCGCCAATCAAATGGACAATATTGACAAGCTCAATATCGAAGAAAAAGGTAAAAATGATTACGTCAGCGAAATTGATAAACATGCTGAAAAAATCATCATCGATACCATTCACAAATATTATCCAAAGCACAGTATTCTGGCAGAAGAAAGTGGCCACCATAAAAAGGATTCCGACTTTGAATGGATCATTGATCCGCTTGACGGCACCACCAACTTCCTGCACGGATTCCCGCAGTTTTCCGTGTCGATTGCCGTCACCGAAAAAGGCCGATTGGCGCACGGCGTGGTATTCGATCCAACTCGAGACGAGCTATTTTCAGCGTCCAGAGGTGGCGGGGCTCGTCTAAACAACTATCGTATCCGGGTCAGTGAACAAAAAACGCTTCAGAATGCGCTATTGGCAACGGGGATTCCATATTACGACTTCGAACATGTCGATGACTATCTCGCCTGCTTCAAAGAGTTCATGCTAAACACCGCCGGCATTCGCCGTCCGGGCTCGGCTGCGCTGGATCTGGCCTATGTTGCCTGTGGACGGGTAGACGGTTACTGGGAACTGAACCTCAAGCCCTGGGACATCGCTGCAGGCGCCCTCATCGTGTCTGAAGCAGGCGGCATCGTCACCGATATGCAAGGCGGCGATAAGTACCTTGAATCCGGCAGTTTGATTGCCGCCAACCCGAAAATGCTTAAAGCCATGGCAAAAGTCATCAGCTCGACCCTTCCCAAAGAATACCGCGCTTAGTCAGCACGATTCAAAATCTGCCAGGCGGGCCTGGCAGAACGCACCGGTTACAAGGACAACGACATCAAGACCGCATCTTCACGGCCATTACTATCCTTACGCGCATAATACCCTTTACGCACACCATCTTCCTGAAACCCCAGTTTCCGATATAACGCTTTTGCAGGATTCGACTCTCTCACTTCCAACAACATCACGACAAAACTGGCTTCAGCAAAATGCGTTTTAAACTTGGACAAGGCTTCACGTCCGATCCCCCTGCCTTGGAAATCCGGGTGAATACAAAAGTTCAACAAATGAATCTCATCCAACACAGAAAGGAAACAGGCATACCCCAATGGTGTCTGTTCGTCACTACACAAGACATAGGCTAAACCATCATCCATTGCCTTATCAAAACCTTGCTTGGACCAAGGAAAGGCATAGGCGGCTCGTTCGGTTGACAGCACCCAATCCAAATCCGAAGGATCCATCATTCGAAAATAGCTAAACTGAGCGGACATACTGGGTCAAGAGATAATAGCAAGACTTTTTCGCCTGAGAAGACGACAACATGCGGGACAGAGCCGGCAATTCGACGACAGTCAAACCTTCGGCCAAATGCTCGTTCAACAGACTGCCCGAATCAAAGGTGAACACAAAGTCCACTCCCGACTCAATAATCTCTTCAAGCGTCATAAACACAGCATCTTCAGTTTGGATATTCGCACTGTCGAAACACAAGGCGTGCTCTTGCTCAACAGAAACCGAACGCAACATATTCTGAAAAAGGGTCCATTCGGGAAGTGCCTCATTTTGCCAAACATGATCCAACCCATCCCCGAGAAAAACAACTGTCCGCATAGGCAAAACATCCGCTAAAGAGGACGCGGCATTCTGCGAATTGGCCTCTTCATCTTTTTCAACCGTTTCCACGTCCTGCGGCATGGATTCAGAGGCAAGCGGCTGCACCGCAAAAGACGAATTTCTTT
>JAWVWZ010000071.1:0-7154 GCA_033723505.1 Hydrogenovibrio sp. | reverse complement strand
CAATCTGTGCATGAAAAAATAAGGGTCATTTAAAAACGTTATTTTTCTATATTACTCAAATTGATCAGATGATATGAACAAGAATTTGAAAAACTGTTTGGCTTCAATATTACAGGGCTTGGCGTTGGGTCGGTCTCAAATATCATACCGGAAGCAACGTAAACGGGGCTGGTGACGTTGATATTGCGCCAGTTTCTGTTGGAGCAGATGTGGAAGCGACTCCGCGTGGATTTCTTCAAATCCGATGATATGATATAAAGTCGTGAGTTCGGGTCTGGCAAAAGCGATCACCTGTCCTTTTTCCAGGCATTGTATCGTATGCCGGAGCAACCCCGTCGCCAATCCTTGGTGTCGGTAGGATGGGGCAATATATAAACTGCGAAGCCAATAACCGTCGTCGACAGGGCGTAACCATAAAGCGCCGACGGGAAAGGTTTGATTTTTAATCCAGAACAGACGGTCGGTTTTTCCGGCAGTGGCTTGTTTCGCTTGTTTTAAAAAACGGTTGGCCAAGCGGAAGTCGGTTGAATCCGAGTCATCTATGCTCAGAAACTCATACGGCATGTCGTGTTCCTTTTTTCGTGTTCAATTTCGAGAGGCCTCTCCAGTGGCAAGAGTTTATTGTACTAAATGCCGACGTCTACAGCAGTTGTGTCTATGCGATGCCTTGACCCGGATTGATAATCAGGTGGAAATTGTATTTCTGCAACATCCATTGGAACGCGACCATATCAAGGGAACGGCATGGTTGACCCATTTATGTCTGCAAAACAGCCGTTTTCATGTTGGCGAAACTTTTGACGAGCAGCAATTGCATGCGTGGTTGCAAGGGCCTTTACCCACCTATCTGCTTTATCCCGATACCGGAGAGGCCGAGCCGCGCGCAGTGACGCCGGAAAGTCTGATTGCGCGTGGCGAAGGATCCAATTGTCGGGTGGTGATTCTTGACGGCACTTGGAAAAAAACACGAAAAATGTTGTTCCTGAACCCGGCGCTTGGACGATTGCCCAGGCTGCAGCTGACGCCAACGAGCGCTTCTCGTTATGGCATTCGCAAACAAAAAAACGCCCAGTCGTTGTCTTCGCTGGAAGCGACCCAGCAATTACTTTCCGCTTTGGAGCAGGACACACAAAAATATGCCCCCTTAGCAGAGGTGTTATCGGCCATCTCCCGTCAATATGAATCTTTTCGGAATTGATGAGCGCCAGCCCCTTGTTTTGCAGTGGATTTCCATGCAGAATGCAGAAAATCAAGCAAAATCGGTGGAAAACCCGATATGATATGAAGCGGGTTCCCCGGTTAATTAAATTAAGAGCAAAGAGTTTCCTATGACGCCTTTAGGGCTTATGAAATCTCCAATCAGCCGTTTATTCGGTGTTTTATTTCTCAGTTTGTGTATCGCGTTCGGCATCTACATCAGTTTGGAATTCGAAGAGTCACTCGACGGCGCGAAAAACGAATTGCGTTATCTCAATAACCTGTTCAATCAGTCAACGAAGAACACCCTGATTAAGCATGAAAGTACCTTGAAACTGATCGGTCGAGAACTGATCAGCAACGGTGCATTGGATAAACCGGAAGTCGGACGGAACCTGATCGACTCCATGAGTCATATCGATCAGGGGATGGCCGGGTTCGGGTTGGCACGTACCAACGGGCAGCTGGTGCTCATCTCCAATGTGCCGACCGGCTCCACACTGCCGAATCTGCTGGAAAACGACCATACCCACAATGAATTCTTGAAGACAGTCAAGAAAGATCAGTTGGTATTGGGCAAGCCTTATCACATGAAAGTGCTCGATTCCTGGGTCGTGCCCTTGCGGGTGAGAGTCAGTGGAAAGTATGCCGGTCAGCGACGATATGGTGTGATGGCGGCCGGGTATCGTCTGAAAGACAGTAATGCCGGTTGGTCCAATTTGTCACTGGCTTCCGGGCAAAAAATTTCCATCATCCGCGATGATGGTGCGTTGTTGTATCAAAATCCGATGGGGAAAGATTTGAAACGCCTGTTCAACAAGCAGGTTTCTTCAAGTTTGCTGCATAAAGTGCAAAGCTATCGTCCGATGACCGGATTCTTCTATTATCGGGATACCGGCGGATTTTATCTGATGCACTATTCAAGATTACCGCAATACGAAATTACCACTCTGGCATCTTTGCCGATGAAAGAGGTATTGGAATACTTTTTCACCCGGGTGTTGCTTGCTCTGGTGCTGCTTTCGGTGTTCGTCTTTTTCGGCTGGCTGGCATTCAAGCGTATCCATCAGGAACAGCAACAGTACGAAGAGAACTTGGTTTATCAGGCTACGCATGATGCTTTGACCGGGTTGCCGAACCGAAAATATTTGAAAGAATTTCTCGATCATAAGCTCAAATATTCCGATCCGACCCACGTCAAAGATCACCTGGCGGTGTTGTTCCTCGACTTGGATTATTTCAAGAAAATCAACGACAGTTTCGGTCATAGCATCGGCGATCTGGTGTTGAAGCAGGTCGCAAATCGTCTGCGGGCGAAAGTCGAGCTGAAAGATTTGATTGCCCGTCAGGGGGGCGACGAATTTATCCTGATTTATACCGGCTTTGAATCGGTGTTGGAATTGGAACAACTGGCCGAGCAGATCATTGATGTGATTACTGCGCCGATGCTGGTGGAAAACAAGATTCTGACGGTCGGTACCAGCCTGGGGATTTCGCTATACCCGAGAGATGCGGCGACTTCCGACGACCTGTTGCGCAATGCAGATACCGCACTTTACAAAGCTAAGGAAGACGGACGATCCACCTACGCCTTCTACTCGGAAGATTTGAACAAGGTCTTGCGCCGACGTTTGGACATCGAAGAAGGCTTGGCAACCGCGTTGGAAGATCAGCAAATTCGGGTCGCTTTCCAGCCGCAAGCGGAAGCCAAAACCGGCAAGATTGTCGGGGTCGAAGCGCTGATGCGCTGGCATAGTGGCAGTCTTGGGATGATGAGCCCGGAAGAATTCATTCCAATCGCGGAAGACATCGGCATTATCCGCGACTTGGATAACTACGTCATGGAGCAGGCGATTAAAAGCATCGCTCATGTGAATGCTCAGATTGGCGAATCGCTGCACCTGTCGATTAATGTGTCCGCCAAGCAGTTGATGGACAGCCATTTCCCGGAAAAATTGTCTCAGGCGATGACGCGTCACGATTTTCCGCCGTCTCACCTGAATGTGGAATTGACGGAAACCGCTTTATTGAGCGATTTCACCTTGGCGATTACCCAGCTAAGAGCGGTTCGCAATTTGGGGGTGGGCATTTCCATCGATGATTTCGGCACCGGATTCTCTTCGTTGACCTATCTGCATCGATTGCCGGCGACGGAAATCAAGGTCGATAAATCTTTCGTTATGGACATTCTCGCGGATGAACACGATGCCGCTTTGACGCGTTCGATCATTCAAATGGGGCAGGGGCTGAAACTGAAAGTCGTCGCCGAAGGGGTGGAAACGGCAGAGCATTTGGAAAAACTGCGCGAATACGGCTGCGACTTGATTCAAGGCTATTATCTTGCCAAACCCATGTCCGAGCAGGAGTTGATGTCGTTATTGACCAGTCGCCTGATTTGAGCCAACACTCTTCCCCAGCCTGGCAGATTTCGGTATGGGGAGGAGAAACGACCTGATAAACATTTAAAGCATTAGGACACACAATTGTGAAAAACCGTATTGCAAACAAGACTGCATTGATTACCGGCGCCACTTCCGGCATCGGCAAAGCCTGTGCGTTCGCTTTGGCAGAACAGGGCGTGAATTTGATTTTGATGGCGCGGCGAAAAGAGCGTTTGGACGCTTTAAAACAAGCCTTGTCCGATTATCCGATCCAAGTCGAAGTGTTTCAACTGGATGTCAGAGAATTAGAGGCCGTCAAAGCCTTGTTTTATGGACCGTTGGCCGATCGCCAGATTGATATCCTCATCAATAATGCCGGGCTTGCTGTGGGCATGGGCAAGGTTGACGAAGGCAGTATCGACGATTGGGAGCGGATGATCGACACCAATGTCAAAGGCTTGCTTTATGTCAGCCGCGCGGTGATTCCCGGAATGCGCCGACGCAATGCCGGCCATGTGGTCAATATCGGCAGTATGGCCGGCGGCATCACCTATCCCGGCGGCAACGTTTATTGCGCCACCAAATCGGCGGTGCATGCGTTGAGCGAAGCCATGAATCTGGATCTGGTCGGCACTTCGGTTCGGGTGGCCAATATCGCACCGGGTGCGGCCGAAACCGAGTTTTCCAATGTGCGTTTCCATGGTGACGACGAAAAGGCCGATGCGGTCTATGAAGGCTTCCAGCCCTTAAGTGCCGAGGACATCGCCGACCTGATCGTGTATGTGCTCAATGCGCCGGCCCATGTCAATATTCAGCATGCCTTGATCATGCCCACTGCACAGCGCAGTCCCACCGTCTTGCATCGCGAATCCTGATTGAATATCTGCCAGGCTGGGGAGGGTAATTTCCCGGCCCGGTCGATTTCTAACGCTTGTCGCATAAAATTTATTTTTCTGTCATAAGATTTTCATATCGCCGCTATACACTCGCTGAACAATTTTAATATTCGTTCAAGGTGTAACATGAAAACTTCTTTATTCTCTCGTTCCGTTTTATCCGTCGCGCTGCTGGGCAGCATGACTGCTTGCAGTCAGCAAGCGGTCAAGTCAACAGAGCCTTCCAAACCAAGCAAAGTGTCCGTCGAGTTCCAGCCGATTGCGCCAGCAGTGACCGACGCCGAAAAAAACCAGATCCGTTCGGTGAAACAGGTCACCATCAACGGTCAGGTGCAGACGATCGACTACCATCGTTTGATGGAGACCGGTCAGCAGGACAACGGCGAAGTGTTCGGCGTGGTGAAGGATGCCAACGATCAGGTGATTCGCGAAGCGGACGGTTCGGCTTACTTGTGTAACGGAACCGATACCGGCGAAGGCTCCGGGCTGGATCACGTTTCCATCCTGCAGAAAAACGATCAGCTGTATATGGTGTCGCAATTCGAATGTGGACCGGGCGCGATGTACGTCAACCAACTGCAACAGTCCAAAGATGGCAAGCTGAGCCTGAAACCAAACACTTTGCAGTTCATCAGCCAGAAGGAAGACTTTGGCGGATGGGTGCACTGCGCGGGCGTGACCACGCCTTGGCAGTCTCATTTGGGGTCGGAAGAGTATGAGCCGGATGCCAATCCGAAAGCGCCGAAACCTTATCAGAGCAATCGCTATTATCAATCTGTCGGAGAGCTTTACTGGCACGGCGATATCCTGAAAAACAATCCTTATTACTATGGCTGGACCCCGGAAGTGTCGATTGACGGCCAGGGCAAAGCACACTATGTGAAGCATTACAGCATGGGGCGTTTCGCACACGAATTGGCCTATGTCATGCCGGATCAGCGTACCGTTTATTTGTCCGATGACGGCGCCAATGTCGGGTTCTATATGTTCGTCGCCGACAAAGCGCAGGATTTGAGTGCCGGGACGCTTTATGCCGCCAAGTGGCACCAAACCTGGTCGAAAGGACTGGGCGCGGCGCAAATCGAGTGGATTTCCCTGGGGCATGCCGACAACAAAACCATCAAAGCGGTTGTTGCCGGCAAACCGAGATTCGACGACCTTTTCGAAACGGCTGAACCTCAAGGCGACAAATGCCCGACCGGCTTCCAGTCAATCAATGCTTCCGCAGGCCACGAGTGTCTGAAGCTGAAAGACATCAACCAGGACGGCAAAGTCAACGCGGCGGACGAAGCGATCGCCAGCCGTTTGGAAACCCGTCGTCTGTCGGCCTACAAAGGCGCGACCGTCGAGTTCAACAAAGAAGAAGGCATCGCCTACAATCCGGACGACAAGAAGTTGTATGTCGCCATGTCCAAGGTGCGTGAGGGGATGGAAAACTTTGCCAAGAAAGGCAAGCCGAAAAGCAAATATGACATCGGCGGACCGAACGATATCCAGTTGGCCTACAACTTCTGTGGCGGCGTGTATCAATCGGATGTTGCCCGAAACGATCAAATCGGGTCGGATTATGTCGTGACCAATATGGTCGGCATGCTGGCTGGCACGCCTAAAAACTATAAAGGCACCGAATACGCCGGCAACAAGTGTGATATCGATGGCGTGGCCAATCCGGACAACCTGACTTATTTGCCGGGATCTCACTTGTTGGTGATCGGTGAAGACACCAGCAAGCACCCGAACGATATGGTTTGGGCCTACCACACCAAATCCGATGAGTTGCAGCGCATCTTCACCGTGCCTTTCGGTGCGGAAACCACCTCGCCTTACTGGTACAAGGATATCAACGGCTTCGGTTATCTGACGATGGTTACCCAGCATCCATTCGGCGAAGTGAAGAAAAACTACGTGCGTCCGGCCAATGTGGACTCCAAAACCGAAGCGGGCTATATCGGGCCGTTCAAGTTTGGAGCGCAACCACAGTAATGCACGTTAAGTCATTCTCTGCTTTAAAAGCCGGTCTTCTTAGGAAGGCTGGCTTTTTTCGTTTTATCTGTTTGGGATTAGGGGGCCTGTCGGGGGTGAAAGCGTTTGCTCAGCCGGTCGATGTGATGGGGCGCTATATTCCGCCCCAATGCTATACCCAAACCGAAGTTCCCCGTGTCGATAAAAGTCAGCCGGTGCGCGTGCATAATCCGTGTTTTGCCTGCCATACCCAAAGTGTGGCGCCGAATTTTAATCATGACGGTGAATTGCAACTGGCCTATGCTTTTCCACCGTCTATGCAGCGTAATCCCTGGACGAATTTGTTTAAGGATTTCCGTCCGTCAATCGCCAAAATTTCCGATAAGCAGATTCAAGCCTACATCCAACAAAGCAATTACCAATCTCAAGGCAAATTACTGCTCGTGCAACGCTTGCAGTCGCAATTGCCGAAAGCTTGGGATGTGAATCAGGATCGCAAATGGAATGGTTATATGCCGGATGCTTATTTTCATTTCGACCATCAAGGCTTTGACCATGCGCCGGATGGCAAGCTTACCGGTTGGCGAGCATTCGGTTATCGTCCGTTTTTCGGTGCGTTCTGGCCGACCAACGGCAGTACCGATGATGTGCTGATTCGTCTATCAAAACCTTTTCAGCAGGATGAAAGAGGGCAGTTCAGTTTAGACGTTTATCAACT
>JAWVWZ010000070.1:0-7179 GCA_033723505.1 Hydrogenovibrio sp. | reverse complement strand
GCTTTTCTAAATGCCTTTTGGCTGGCTGACGCATCATAAGGCGTGGCGTCGTACCCTACTTTATTGAGTGCTTGAATGATTGCGGATAACTTGACCCTGTCATTATCCCAACGAAGTTTGATTTGCTTATTGGTAAAGTTGACCTTCGCCAGTAGCACACCTTCGATTTTCGCCAGCGTGTGTTCAATCAACCAGATACAAGCGGCGCAGTGGATCGCTTCAGAAATCAAGGTGATTTCCCGTTTGTGACTTAGGTCACTAACATACTGAGCCTGAACTTCATCATAGTCGAAAAAGGTCGCATCTTTGCTTGGAGGAGGTGGAGGAGAGAGCAGTTCGCCTTCAATGGTGCGTTTATAAAAACTCTCCATTCCGGCTTCGTGAATCGCGTCGCAGACACCCGCGCAACCATGACAGCAAAACTGGCGCTCCATGCCCTTGATGGGTTGCAACACCAATTCACCGGCTTCAATTTGTTGCCCGCAGTGATAACAAGGCTCGAGTGTCAAAGTTATTGGCCCTTATCTTGAACCATAATGGAACGTCCGAGGTTAAACACCTCTTTGCCTTTGGTCACTTCCATGACCAGGTCATACTTACCTTTAAGCGGCAGGTTGATCGTGCCTTGATACTCGCCCTCATTCGAGGTTTTGTTCAAGGTCAACTGACCGTCGTATTTCTGGTTGGACGGGCGATAGTAATATAGGATCGCTGTATCGACATTCATGCGCTGTCCGGATTTATCCAAGACACTGACCACAACCTTCTGGTCTTTACCCTGTGTCAGGATCGGTAAATTGATATTCATTTGCCAACCGAGCTGTTTCATATGCTCTCGTTGCGCAATGATTTTGCCCATATTTTTACCTTTTTCGTAAAAATCCGGAATGGTCAAACCGGGCGCTGTGACAATGGCCATACTGACCATAAAGAAGTTCACCGCAAGCACGACCAATAAGATCGAAACCCAACCGATGACAAAAGGGTTCTTCCAAGCGATGTTCCAGTTTCTTGGCTGTTTAACCGGCTTTGGTTCTAATTCAGATACTGCCACAAGGTCTTTCTCCTATAAAAAAGCCCTAAACAATAGGGCTTCTTATTATATAACGATTTAGCATGTCGGACACTGATGAGTCTGACTAAACTCTTGAGAGTCCTAGTGCTTGCGCGGCCCGATAAACATGCTGTCGTAATCGGCCTTGACCGCCGGATTATTGATATCCTGAACATGAATTTCAATCGGTGTATTCGTCTCCTTGATATCCTTATCCGGAATTTTCACCAACAACTCAGCGGTTCCGACTTCGCCGGGCAAAACGCGTAACGTCTTATCAACGATATAGATCAAGGAACTTGGACCGGAAACCGTCAGCTTCGCTTCCAACGGACGGTCCGCCTTGTTAACAACCTTGACATAGTACTTATTCTGCACTGTCCCGTCGCTCATCTGTACGAACAAAGGCGCGCGTTCATGCAGTACCTTCAAGTCGATCGGCGTCATGGTCAACAATCCCCATAACAACATGCCCGCGGCGAACAGCATAATCCCGGAATACACCAGAACCCTCGGTCTTTTGAACAGTGGAACGAAAGGTTTTCCGGCAAATTCGGCCAAGGATGCATAACGAATCAATCCTTTCGGTTTTTTGATTTTCTCCATAACCGAATCGCAAGCATCAATACACAAACCACAGGTAATACAGCCGAACTGTTGACCTTTACGAATATCCACCCCGGTCGGACATACGGCAACGCAGAGGTTACAATCAATGCAGTCTCCCAGTTCTGGGGGTTCTTCCCCCGGCTTAGGACGCTTCATACGACCTCTTGGCTCACCCCGATCGACATCGTAGGTTGGGACCAGTGTCTCGGTATCGATCATCGTTCCCTGAATACGGGCATAAGGACAGAAACCGATACAGACCTGCTCTCTCAAGAAACCGGCAAAGAAGACCGTCGCTGCACCCAACCCGAGAATAATGGTCGTTTCCGTGAAACTCCACTCAAATAAAAACAATCGATACCAAAGATCATAGACCGGATCGAAATAGGAAACAAAAGTGAACCCCGTCAAAAAACCAATCGCCGCCCACGACAGCCATTTGGGCAATTTGATTTTGATTTTTTTCAGTCCCCATGGCTCCTGTTCAAGCTTGATGCGCTTATTGGGCTGACCTTCGAACTTTTCTTCCAGCCAGGTAAAGGCGTCCACCCAAACCGTATGAAAACAGGCATACCCACACCATAAGCGGCCGGCAATCGCTGTCGTTGCCGCCAGTAGAAGGGCAAAAAACAGCAGAATCATCGCCAGCATCCAAATATCCTGCGGCAGAATGGTAATCCAGAAGATATGGAACTGTCTTGCCCCCAGGTCGAACAAAATCGCCTGATGACCATCCCACCTCAAATAGGGACTCAAGAAGAAAATCGACCAAAGCGCCATCACGATCCATTTGATCTGTCGGAATTTCCCACCGATACGCTTAGCGTGAACGGTTCCTTCTGTATGGACCGTTAACAACTCTACCCCGATATTCTGTAGGTTCTTATTGGACGTATCCATTTCATCGAGCACGGAAGCCGTATGCTCTTGCTCGGTATACTTCACACTGGTATTTTTATCTGACATTTCAAATCCTTAAAACAAATCAAATAAATTGTATAAGAAATACCACTTTTTGCCCAAGCAATATTTCTTATACAACTCAATAAGAAATTCGAGAGTGCCTAAAGAAAAAAGGCCTATTAAAATAGGCCTTTAACTTCAAGTTTTGCAATTATTTTTCCGAGGAAGAATCTTCGTCCTTCTCTAAGCCTTCAATTCCCCTAGTCGCTTTGTAACCAAAGGCAACCAGGGCGATGATCGTCGCTACGATTGCAGCAATCGACCCCCATAAAACCAAATCGTTGTTCAGTTCATTCATATCCAACCTCCACTTGATTAAAATCAATTTCTTTTTGGAAAAAAAAAGGAGAACCGAAGTTCTCCTTTATTTTATTGTCCACCACCTAGAGAGTAAACATAAACCGCTAAGCGTTTAATATTGACCTCGGGGTTTGGCAAACGTTCTTTGAACGAAGGCATCACTGCATTTCTTGTATGAGCGATTAACTCACCGTTCTTCTTAACATTCACACCATAAGTAATGGTTCTGACGATTTCATCACGATCTCCGCTGAAACGCCAGATCTGATCCGTCAAGTTTGCCGCACCTGCCGGAGCCAATGGTTTCCCGGCTGGACCATGACAAGCCAAACACATTCCTTTTGTGTAAGCCGCTTTACCGGCCGCAACAGAAGCATCGTTACCTTTACCTTTTGACAGCGCGATAACATAATCCGTTACGTCTTGGATTTCCTGGTCTGATAGATTCCCCATCATCCCTCTAGCTGGCATGTTACCAATACGTCCGTTGGTAATGGAAGCCTGGATCTGAGAAGCTTTACCGCCCCACAACCAGTCATCATCTGCCAGAACCGGGAAATTAGGATTTCCTTGTCCACCTGCGCCGTGACAGGCCGCACAATAGTCACCGAACAACATTTTAGAAGTTTTGATTGCGTAGGTTTTCAACTCTTTATCTTTCAAGATATCGTCGACAGACAACGCAGCCAATTTTTCTTCTTGGTCAGCAAACTTCTTCTTACGCCAATCTTTCAGTACTTTATAGTCATCATGGTATTCTTCTACCTGAGTCCAACCAGCCACACCTTTGAAGTGCGAGTCTTCCAAAGGAATGGTCGGATAATAAAGTGCATAAAATACAATCATTACAAAACTGGCATAGAATGAAAGCATCCACCAAAGCGGTGGTGGATTATCCAATTCACGGATATCCTCATCCCAAATATGCCCAGTATTACCTTCATCTGGCCATGGATTATGATGTGCCATAATTTATTCTCCTCAGAATAATTTTAATCTTCGTCTAGTATTTTGTACTTCTCTTGTTCTAATTCTTTCCTTTTGCTTGGACGTAACGTTCTGGCAAAAGTAATCAACATTCCGAGAAATACAACAATCGTGATCACTAACCCAGCCCAATCTGAGGTCGTCATCGACCCCCAGTCGGTGCTGAAATATTCTGCGATTCTACTCACGGTAAGACTTACTATCGTCTAACTTAACCATTGTCCCTAACGACTGTAGGTAGGCAACAAGGGCATCCATTTCGGTATAACCTTGAATAGCGGCATCCGCATTCGCGATTTCTTCGTCAGTGTAAGGAACACCCAGTTCACGCATCACTGTCAAACGTTTTTTCATATCACGTTTGGTACCGAAGAAACTTTTTGAAATCGGATTTTCCGCCAACCATGGATAAGCAGGCATTACTGATTCAGGCACCATGTCTTGCGGACGCATCAAGTGCATCACTTGCCATTCATCAGAGTACTTACCACCAACACGAGCCAGGTCAGGACCTGTACGTTTAGAACCCCATTGCATCGGGTGATCATACATAGACTCAGTGGCCAACGAGAAATGACCGTAACGTTCACGCTCATCACGGAACGGACGAATCATTTGTGAGTGACAGATATAGCATCCCTCACGAAGGTAAATATCACGACCAGCCAGTTCTAAAGGCGTATAAGGACGAACCCCATCCCCTTTTTTCCAGTCAGCCAAGACCCATTTACCATTTTTGTCTTGCTTGTATAACGCTTTATCCGATACCAGTTTTCCATCAGCATTCTTTGTAAAAGTACGATGCCAAACAAGCTCTGGAAACTTATCGTTTTTAACGTTACCGTATTTATCCGTTTTTTGGGTGTAATCCATTGTGTCTTTTAGATAGAACAACGGCACGATTTCCACGATCCCGGCAATTGACACCATCAGTGCCGTTGCCATAAACAACCCAAAGATATTTCGCTCTAGGCGTTCCTGTAGATTTTTTGGTTTCTGATTATCTGACATGAGTTCAAAGCTCCTCAACTCATAAGTTCATCTATATTGCAGAGAACCGCTCCGTTCTCTGCAACCTGTCAGTGATTAAGCGTGAGCTGCAACCGCTGAAGTTTCTTTTGCGTTTGCTGTGCGAATCGTCATCACAACGTTGTACAACATGACAACCGCACCAGAGAAGAACAAGAGTCCCCCAACCGTACGCATCACATAGTATGGATGCATCGCAGCAACTGACTCAGCAAATGTGTATGCCAACGTACCGTACTCATCATAAGCACGCCACATCAGACCCTGCATGATTCCAGAAACCCACATAGCAACGATGTAGAACACAGTTCCGATTGTTGCCAACCAGAAGTGGAAGTTAATCAATCTCATTGAATACATTTCAGTATTCCACAGCTTCATGATCATGTGGTAAATCGCACCGATGGAAACCATCGCAACCCAACCTAACGCACCGGAATGCACGTGACCGATTGTCCAGTCAGTGTAGTGAGAAAGCGCGTTTACAGTTTTTGAAGCCATTACAGGCCCTTCAAAAGTCGACATTGCATAGAATGCCAGCGAGATAATCAAGAAACGTAGGATGTAGTCTGTACGCAATCTATCCCAAGCACCGGAAAGCGTTAACATACCGTTCAACGCCCCACCCCATGATGGAATGATCATCGCTAAAGAAATAACCGCACCCAAGGACCCAGTCCAATCAGGCAGTGCAGTGTATTGCAAGTGGTGAGCTCCCAACCATACATAACCGAACATCAACGCCCAGAAGTGGATGACCGATAGACGGTATGAATAGATAGGACGCTGTGCTTGTTTAGGCACGAAGTAATACATGATTGCAAGGAAACCGGCTGTCAGGAAGAAGCCTACCGCGTTATGACCCCACCACCATTGAATCATGGCATCTTGAACACCAGAGAATAGAGAGTATGAACGGAATAGAGAAACCGGAATCGCCAACCCGTTAACAACATACAGGTAAGTGATCGCGATCATCATCCCAAGGAAGAACCAGTTGGAAACGTAAACATTAGGATGCGTTTCTTTGTTACGCGAAGCGATGGTCATTACAAAGTTCAATGTGTAGAAAGTCCACACAACCGCAATTGCAATTGCCAATGGCCATTCCTGCTCATGGTATTCCTTACCAGTTGTAATCCCCAAAGAGATTGTCGTGACAACCGCTAAAAGCCCGACGGTATATAACAACGCCGTTACCCAGGCCAAACCATTACTCCACAACTTCACACCATTGGTACGTTGTACCGTGTAGAAAGCTGTTGCCATTAGCGTCATACCACCAAAGGCGAAAATCACCGTATTGGTATGCATAACACGCAATCTTGCAAATGTAATCTCTGCAATATCAAAGTTCAAAACCGGCCATGCAAGTTCTGCTGCAGCATAAGTCCCCAACAGGGTCCCTAGTACCAAAAACACAACTGCGCCGACTGTTAGGTACTTAACCACGCCATTGTCATATTGTGGTTTCGCGATAGTATCCATTAGCTGGATCCCCCTTTTAGTCAAAATTAATCCAACTCCAATCAATAACACCCTTGCATTGAAAGTAAAGCTGAAACTCCTCAGGCGAGATTATATACACATAAATACGTTTCTGCTAAAAACAAAGCTTTCCAAAAGTTAACCTATATCAAGAAAAACCTTTGAACTCTCAACACTTTATCCATTATTGGTCGAAGCATCACACTCTTTAACATGCGAATTATCGCAAAGAAAGCCCGTAATTTCAGCTATTCTGCCCAAATTTTTTTTATACCTGATATTAGGATTTATTGATTCTTAAGCTTTTATTCAGGATCATTTTCCAAAAACCAAACAAGAATCTTTTGCAAATAAGCAAGTTAGAAAGAAAAACACTATAATACCCCCTAGTTTTAGATTTTCATGCGGAGTCGACCGATATGCGTCAAGCACAAATTGAACGAAACACACTGGAAACCAAGATCAAAGTCTCCGTCAACCTGGACGGTACAGGTAAAGCCAACCTCAATACCGGCGTACCTTTTCTGGAGCACATGCTTGACCAGATTGCCAGACACGGCCTGATCGACCTGACGATTGAAGCTGACGGTGACAACCACATCGACGATCACCACACCGTCGAAGACATCGGCATCACTTTGGGAATGGCGGTCAAGGAAGCTGTGGGCGATAAAAAAGGCATCTATCGTTACGGTCACGCTTACGTCCCCTTGGACGAAGCCTTGTCCCGCGTTGTCATCGACCTTTCG
>JAWVWZ010000069.1:0-7192 GCA_033723505.1 Hydrogenovibrio sp. | reverse complement strand
TCTAAAAACGAAGGGACGGGGCTGGGTTTGTCGATGTTGTTCGGTTTTATCAAACAATCCAATGGTTACCTGAAAATCTATTCCGAAGAAGGGCTGGGAACCAGCGTTAAAATGCTGTTGCCAAGATTTGATGGTGAAGATAGCAGCGTCGTTTCGGTTAAGCCAACTCAGAACCCGTTGAAAGAAGAGGCGCTGGAAGGCTCCGGAACCATTCTATTGGTCGATGACGATTTGGAGTTACTTGCATTGGGGCGTCAATACCTGGAAGACGCCGGTTATCATGTTTTGACGGCATCGAGCGCGGAAGAAGCCCTGAGTTTCCTGGGAGAATGGCGTATCGATCTGGTCTTGACGGATATTGTCATGTCCGGCCGAAACGGTTTCGAGCTGGCTCAGTCGATTCACGAACGTGCTCCGGATTTGAAAGTGATCTTTTGTTCAGGCTTCCCTGAAGAAGCGTTAAAAGAGTCGAAAAAAATCCGAGAAGACATCATTTTATTAGATAAACCCTATCGCAGAAACGAGCTGTTGCAAGTCATTTCTGTACAAATGGCAGCATTAAACGGGCAGGGATCCGCATGATGACAAACAAAGGTGGCAGACGATGGAAATGAAGATACTGATTATTGACGACGATGACGAGATTGCAGAGATTGTTTCCACTGCCGCCACTGCTTCAGGGCTAGAGGCATTTGGATTGACGGATTCGGGGGATTTGGATTCAATCGACTTGACCGAGATCAAATTGATTTTTCTGGACTTGGCGATGCCGAAAAAAGATGGCATTGAAGTGCTGAAGGAGTTGTCGGAAAAGCACTTTAGCGGCTCGGTTGTATTGATGAGTGGTTTTGATGTTTCGGTGCTTAATACGGCGCATGAGCTGGCAGAAGAATATCGGTTGAATGTCTTGTCTCATTTGGCGAAGCCTTTCAGGCTTCATGAGTTGAATGACATTTTCGATACGTTGAAGGCCATCAAATCGGAAGTGTCTGATCGCGTCGAAAAACCTCATCAGCAGCTCAGCGCAAAGGCGATTCAAAAAGCCCTTGGTGAGCATCGATTTTTTCTTCATTATCAGCCACAAGTGGACCTGATCACTCACCAGTTGGTGGGGATGGAAGCGCTGGTCAGACTGCAAAGCACCGATGACCAAATCATTTATCCTGAAGACTTTCTGAGCGTCGCCGAAGAAGAGGGAATCATTTACGATTTGACTCGGGCGATTGTCCAAAAAGCTTTTGAAGAGTTTCGGGTGTTATTGCTTGCCAATCGAAAGCTGACACTGTCGATTAATTTGTCGACACTGGATTTGCAGGAGCTCGATTTTAGCGACTGGATGGTTGCGGCGGCGGAAGAATATGAAATTCCGACCCAAAAAGTGATTCTGGAGGTGACGGAAACCCAGAAAATTCTGTCTTATGCGAATGCGCTGAATGTCTTGAGCCGGTTACGCCTGAAAGGATTCAAAGTGTCGATTGACGACTTCGGAACGGGCAATGCCGTGCTGGACCAGGTGAAAAAACTTCCGATCACCGAATTGAAAATTGATCAGACGTTTGTTGAAGGCTTGAGCAAGAACGACAAATCAAAGGTATTGATCAAAAACATTATCAGCATGAGCCGCGAACTGGATTTGGATATCGTTGTCGAAGGGGTCGAAGACCTCCGGACTGAAAAACTGCTAGTCTCGATGGGCTGTCAGATCGGTCAAGGCTTCCTCTATGCCAAGCCCATGTCGTTTAATCGAATTAAAGAGATTCTGGAGAATGAAGCACATGTCATTCCCACGGATACGGTGTGTACGGAAGACGCCGACTATGCCTCCGATCCGGTTGAGGTTCAATTTAAACCCAATGAACCCAAGGATGGAACCAGTGACTCGGTTCAAAGTGCAAGCAAAGACCTATTGACCTCAATGCAGAATGATGATGCTGACAAACAATTAAGTTTTATCATTCCGCTGAGCGGACGCTACCGGTTTATTGGCCAAAGCATTCAGGTGGGAGCGCAGTTGGCTTTTGAAGAAGGCTTGAAAACTCAGCCAAACTTGAATCTCGGCCTATCGTTTTATGATGACCAGTCTGACCTGGAGGTCTTCTTCAAGCACTATGCCAAGTTGCCAGACAAAACCCTGGCGCTGGTGGAACCCGCTTTTGCGATTCCATTGACCTCGACCTTCTTGAAGAAAATCAAAGGATCGAACCTGCCCATCATCGCTCCTTTCAACGGATGTCAACTGTTAAGGACTCCTAAAGCTGACCATGTTTTCAATTTCAAACCCGGATTCATCGAAGAGGTCCGCGCGATTGTCGAGTCCTTGAAAGTGAAGCATGGAAAGATTGCTTTTTTCGTGCCCAAGGGGAAGTTTCACGATGAATTCGAAGCCATGTACGATACATTACCTGGGTCTGTCTTGATTGAATACACCTCGAATACCCTCGATAAATGTATGGCACAGTTGAAAGCTTTGGCGCCGCATCATGTGATTTTCTTCGGTGCGGCGAAAACACTGGTGGCTTTGATTGAGGAAGTGGACAATGAATTCATTCATTACTACGCGACCTCTCTGGTCGGTACTGGTATGGTGAAAAAACTCTTGGGACGTAAAGCTCAGGTGAAACTGCAGATTACCGAGCCTTTGCCGAATTATCAATCAGACATCAAGGTGGCGAAGACTTTTCGTAAAGCAGCATTGGACTCGGAATTGGAGATTGAGAATAAACTGGTCAACTCGATCAGCTTTGAGGCATATCTGGTCACACAGCTACTCCTTCAACTCTATTTGAAGCACAATCAAAGTTTGAATCGGGCAAGTCTCGAATCCAAGTTGAAAGCTTTGTTCGGCTATGATTTGGGACTGGCCTCGCCTCTGTCCTGGGCGGAAGAAAACCGTCAGCTGCTACATAATGTCTATCGCATTAAGGTCTGATTTTTTGCACGGGCGATGGGTTTTTGTCAGAATGGTCAAGCAAGACAGGCAATGGATAACAGGGTGATGTAATCGATGCGAGCATTTATTGGTCTGGAAGTGAATTCCCAGCTGCAACAAGAGCTGATAAGCTGGCAAAACGAAGCGGAAGTCATTCTCGGAGAACGCTGGCGAATGACGCGTCCCCATAACTTTCATATGACCCTGCGTTTTCTCGGTCAGCTCGAAGAAAGTGCCCTTCTGGGGATTCAGCAAGACCTGCCGGACTGGTTTGCCGACTTAAGCAGTTTTGAAGTCCCTTGCGAGTCGATTGTCGGATTGCCGGGGCAGGATCAAACCAGGGTATTGGCATTGCGTTTCACCAATACCTTGCCGTTACAGTCGATGGTGGATGCCGTTTACCGCGGGCTCAAGCCTTATGGATTTGGCAAGGCAGAATATGGTTTTTTACCCCATATCACGCTGGCAAGGCATAAGAGTCAACCCTTGAAGTCGTTCGAACTCCCTCCTGGCCTGCAATGGCCTGAAAATCTGCCAGGCTGGCTGGAGGTGAAAACCCTTAGCCTGTTTCTAAGCGAATCCCATGAAGACGGTGTCTATTACCGTCGGCTCTTTCAGCTGACCCTTCCCAGTTACTAAAATACAACCACCATCGTTGCCGATAAATCCTGATTACCTTCCTCTCAAGGTCGATATTCTTTTGGGCGATCCATCTCCATGAATCCACTCAAAAAATCCGGCGTCATTTACGTGTTTTTTTCAGATGCATTTCTCCCGGTTTTTTCTAACAAAGTTTTATTTTCAGAACAATTTTTTTCAATAAAGGCAAAAAAAATATAAAAAAAATATTGTTTTTGATGGAATTCTCTATGGGTTTCTTCTTTTATCTTTTTCTTTTATTTCATAGTGTTATCTGTTTTTCGTCTCTTTATATATAGAGATTTTTCAATCTTTACTATCGTTTCTTTCAATTAGTCAATAGGTAGTTTTATTTCCTAAGATTGCACTCGAATTTATTTCAACTCCACAAACAAGGAGAGCATTTATGGCGAGTAAAACGTTTGACGCTGGTGTACAGGATTACCAGCTGACTTATTGGACACCAGACTACACACCTTTGGATACAGATCTATTGGCTTGTTTCAAAGTTGTTCCACAAGAAGGTGTTCCGCGTGAAGAAGCGGCGGCGGCAGTAGCGGCTGAATCATCAACTGGTACTTGGACGACAGTATGGACTGACTTGTTGACAGACATGGAGTTCTACAAGGGTCGTGCATACAGAATCGAAGATGTACCGGGTGATAAAAATGCATTCTATGCATTTATCGCTTACCCACTGGATCTTTTTGAAGAAGGTTCCGTTGTTAACGTACTGACTTCATTGGTCGGTAACGTATTCGGATTTAAAGCAGTTCGTTCACTACGTTTGGAAGACATCCGTTTCCCAATCGCGTTCATCAAAACTTGTGGTGGACCACCATCAGGGATTCAGGTTGAGCGTGACAAGTTGAACAAGTACGGTCGTCCGATGTTGGGTTGTACCATCAAACCGAAATTGGGGCTTTCCGCTAAAAACTATGGTCGTGCGGTATATGAGTGTCTTCGCGGCGGTCTGGATTTGACCAAAGATGACGAGAACATCAACTCACAGCCTTTCCAGCGCTGGCAGAACCGTTTCGAGTTTGTTGCTGAAGCCGTAGATAAGGCAACCAGAGAAACAGGTGAGCGTAAAGGTCACTATTTGAATGTTACCGCAGGTTCGGTAGAAGAAATGATGAAACGTGCCGAATTCGCGAAAGAATTGGGTCAGCCAATCATCATGCATGACTTCTTGACCGCTGGTTTTACAGCAAACACCACGCTTGCAAACTGGTGTCGTGACAACGGTATGTTGCTTCACATTCACCGTGCGATGCACGCGGTAATCGACCGTAACCCTAACCACGGTATCCACTTCCGTGTATTGGCCAAGTGTCTGCGTCTATCAGGCGGTGATCACCTGCATACCGGTACGGTTGTTGGTAAGTTGGAAGGTGACCGTGCCTCTACGCTAGGTTTCGTTGACCAGTTGCGTGAAGCATTCGTTCCTGAAGACCGTTCACGTGGTGTGTTCTTTGATCAGGATTGGGGATCTATGCCGGGTGTTATGGCGGTTGCTTCAGGGGGGATCCACGTATGGCATATGCCGGCATTGGTGAACATCTTTGGAGATGATTCCGTTCTTCAGTTCGGTGGTGGTACGCAAGGTCACCCAGGCGGTAACGCAGCAGGTGCGGCGGCGAACCGTGTAGCACTGGAAGCTTGTGTTAAAGCGCGTAACGAAGGTCGTGATCTGGAAAGAGAAGGTGGAGACATCTTGAGAGATGCTGCCCGTAACAGTAAAGAATTGGCAGTCGCTCTGGAAACTTGGAAAGAGATCAAGTTCGAATTCGATACCGTTGACAAATTGGATGTGGGCTAAGCGCCGCACCCTATTTGAATCAATCCTAACAAAACAAGGAGATAAAGATGTCAATGCAAACAGATGATTACCGTACAAAGTACACGTTGGAAACCTTCTCGTTCTTGCCGGAACTGACGGCAGATGAAGTTTACGATCAAATCGTATACATCATCAACCAGGGGTGGACGCCTGCACTTGAGCACGAAGCGCCTGAAAGTGCCTCAGATCATTACTGGGGTATGTGGAAGCTTCCAATGTTCGGTACACGTGATCCAAACGAAGTGTTAGTTGAGCTGGATGCCTGTCGTGCAGCTTATCCGAATCACTTGATTCGTTTGGTCGGGTATGACAACTACACCCAGTGTCAAGGACACAACTTCGTCGTTTACCGTCCTCGCGGAATGTAATTCGCACAGGCAAGCAAACGAATTAACGAGTGATTAAACGAGTTTAAGGAGGCTTTAGCATGAGTGCAAACAATGCTCAAAGCGGCCGAGCCGCTGCCATTGCACGTCGTAAAGCACAGGTGAATGGAAAAGGCGCGCAAGCAACCACTGCCCCTGCGGCAACACGGAAGCCAGCGCCGGCACCCGAACCTGTTACCTCTGCGACGACACCGGCGCCTGCGCAGCCGTCTCGTCCTCGTCGTCAAGTCACTGCTGTAGCCGCCCAGGTGGCGTCTGCAGGAGGGCGTGAAGCGGCGAAGATGAAGCGTCAGCAGCAGAAAAACGGAAAAAATGCAGCGGATGCGGCAAAGCCTATGCCTCACCCTAAGGCAAAAGCAAAGCAAAAGCCTGAGGAGCCGATTATCGAACCTCGTCAGGCTAAAGCGGAAAAGCCAGCAAGACGTCAAGATCGACGGACTGCGGTAAAGCCGGATATTGCAGTGCAATCTAGCGGTAGACGCCAGTCGAAAGCTTATCGCCAAGCACAAGCGAAAGGGAAGAACGGGCAAGAAGCTTTTAAATCCAAAGGCAGTGGTCAATCGGGCGTCAAAGCCAAGATGGCCAATCCGGATGCTTCCACCCGAGAGATCGCTAAGCAAGTGCGTGCGGAAAGATGTTCGAAAGGGAAAACCTGCTCGACAAACAGTGCGCAAGCCATGCGTCAGTCGAGAAGAAAGAACCAGGACGGTCCGCAGAAAGTCGGTGAATCACAGACATTGAGTGGTCAAACCGTGTCCGGAACGCAAGTTGGTCGAGGTCAGGAGCCTATGACAGGCGGCGAAAGCGGTGCCTGCCAATTGGTGAGTGGCACCGAGTACTTGGGCGCGGAGGAATTCAAGGCGAATTGTGGTTCACAGCCTGAAGCCAGGCCTGCCAAGGTGACGCAAACACAGACGACCCGCGGTCAGAGTGTGAGCGGAACCGAAGTCGGGCGTGCAGAAAGAATGACGGGTAATGAGTCGGGCACCTGCTCCGCGATTACCGGAACAGAGTATCTGCCCGCGGACCAAAGCCAGATGTATTGCGGAACCACGCCTGCAAAAGCGAAGTCAACCGGGTTTTCGGTGATGTCTCAGCCAACGCAGAAAAGTGGTGACAAAATCACCGGGGGCGACAGTCGTCAGTCTCAATCGACAACGATTAAACCTAAGCAACCGGCAAAGGCGCCACAAAAAGTAATGCCTTCGCAGACGGCTAAAGGCAGTACCACAACCGGCACGCAAGTCGGCCGTTTGGAACCGGTTACCGGGACCGAGAAGGGCGCTTGTGAGTCAGTTACCGGAACGGGATATCAAAGTGTCGAAGAGGCAGAAGCACTATGCAAAATGCCGGCTGTCGATACGGCGACAAAAGTCACGGCGTCTGGTACCCGGG
>JAWVWZ010000068.1:0-7210 GCA_033723505.1 Hydrogenovibrio sp. | reverse complement strand
TGATCGAAGATTTGAGTCAATTGCAGCAGGATAGTGAAATCGCCATCGTCAGAGGCGCGAGCCATATGCCGTTTTTCTCCCACCCTCAGGAAACGGCTGACCTGTTGATTCCTTTTATACAACAACACGCCTCTCAGGGTTGAACTCCATTTATGCAAAATTTCAGTCGCGACCACATTCAGAAACATTTCGATCACGCCGCCATCAGTTATGACGAGGCGGCGGTCCTGCAGAAACAGGTTGCCGAACATCTCGATGAACGTCTGGACCTGATCGCCAAGTCCCCCGAAGTCATTCTCGACATCGGCGCCGGGACCGGCATCCTGACCGAAAAAATGATCGATCGCTATCCGCAGGCAAAGGTCATCGCCATGGATTTATCACCGAAAATGCTATCCCGGGCAGCGACGAATTTAACCCGACCAAGACATGCCTGGTTGCCGAAGAATGTCAGTGATTCTCTGGGGCTCAACTACTGTCCGGCAAAACTCACGGTCGCCGATGCCAACCAAATCCCGCTGGAAGACGATTCGGTTGATTTGATCGTGACCAACCTGATGCTGCAATGGTGTGATGATCTGGACAGTGTTTTTCGGGAATTTCGACGCATACTCAAACCGGAAGGCTTGCTGATGCTGACCACCTTCGGACCCGATACCCTGAAAGAACTCCGCCGAGCCTGGTCAGAAGTCGATGAGATCGAGCACGTCAATACCTTTATCGATATGCATGATATCGGGGATGCGTTGATTCGAAACGGTTTCGGGCAACCAGTCATGGATGTCGAGCATTTTACGCTCACCTATCAGAAACCGATTGGCGTGTTGAAAGACTTGAAGGCCATCGGCGCCACCAATGCCAATCAAGACAGACAGCCCGGACTGATGGGAAAACAGAGATTTACCCGCATGTTGGAAGCCTATGAAAAGCAACGGGTTGGAGGGAGCATTCCTGCCACCTATGAGGTGGTGCATGGGCACGCCTGGGCGGCACAGGAAGTCATCAAGGGGCCAAACCGAGACCGCAATGGCCTGGTGGAAATCAGCCTGGACGAATTCACTAAGCAGGCCAAATCGAAAAATCCAGCCTAAGACCTCCTTGCTTGAAGCTTAGGAGATTTTTTTCTCCGGCAATGCCTGAATCGATTCATCCTCGTCTTCAATTTCGAAGAAATGAACATGGGATTCCATCTGTTGCGCTTCGGCTTTCAAGGTTTCTGCCGACGTCGCCACTTCCACCACCGATGCGGCATTTTGTTGTGTCATCTGATTCAACTCCTCAATCGCACCATTGATCTGCTGAACACTTTCCGACTGTTGTACCGACACCTTTGCAATATCGGATACATATCGATCCACTTTGAGAATAATTTCCTGAATCGAGTTAAATTCTTTTTCCGATTTTTGCACCAAAGACTCACTTTCGGAGACCTGACTGACACTGTTCTCAATCAACTGGCGAATATCTTTGGCCGCCTCGGAAGATTTACCTGCCAGCGTTCTCACTTCACCGGCCACCACGGCAAAACCACGCCCCTGCTCACCGGCTCTCGCCGCTTCGACTGCAGCGTTCAACGCCAGAAGATTCGTCTGGAAGGCGATCGAATCGATCAAACCGATAATATCGGCGATTTTCTGACTGGATTCGGACAAGGCTCTCATCGAATTCATGGTTTCTTCGATGACCGACGCGCCTTGATGCGCCTGATCTTTTGCATTCGAGGCCAGTGTAGAGGCATCGCGCGCGCCTTCGGCATTCTCTTTAACCGTTTTGGTAATCAATTCCATTGACGCCACGGTTTGTTGCAACGTCATCGTCTGTTCCTGCATACGCTCCGATAACTCCGAACTACCGAAAGCAATCTGGTCCGAAGCGGAATTCACCGTATGTGAAGACACGGTCAAGTCATGCACGACATTCCCTACCTTGTCCAAAGAACGATTGACCGCCGTTTGCATTTCCGCGAGCTTGCCTTTGTAATCCCCGCTGATGCGCTGAGTCAAATCCCCATTCGATTGGGCCACCACAACGTCTACCGTGTCGTTAATACCAGTCTCCAGTTGATTCAACGAACGATTGATATTGTTTTTCAACAACTCCAGTTCGCCTTTCAATTGAATCGTTAAACGACTGGAGAAATCACCGTTAGCGATCGCTTCCATGGTACCGTTGATGCCGTCGATGGCTTTTTCAGTGGTAATCATTGCTTCCTGCAAGCCATGCACCATCTCGTTAAATTCGCCATCGTAACGGCCACTGACGCGGAAATCATATCGGGCTTCTTTCAAAGAATGAATCGCTTTTTCGATTTCCTGAATCACTTCCTGAATATTATCGACCGATCCGTTGACCTGACGTTTTAGGATATCCAGATCTCCCTTGGCATCGGCACGCAAACGATAGGACAAATTGCCTTTTGACAAGGCGGCGATCATATCCGCCACCCCGATCATCATATGCTGAACCGAGTTCACGTAATGGTTAAAACTCTTCGCCATGGTACCGATTTCATCGTCGGCCACCGCATCCGCTCTAACCGACAGACTCCCTTCTTCCGAAGCGATTTTCAATCGATTGGTAAATTGTTTCATCGGGCGCATCACCAAGACCCGCATACGCCAGAACACCTGAATCAACAACAGGATAAACCCGCCCGACATCGCCGTTTGCGCAACATAGATCATAAAGTAGCTGTCGCTGAGCACTTTTTGCAAAATGGTGGTCGGTTCGGAAATCACCTGAATACCGACCGTTTTACCATCATGTACCAGCGGCGCGCTGACAAACAGGTGGTTATCCACCACCTGATATTGGCCTGCTTCGAGTTTCGTTTTATTCAATCCGGGTAACAAATTATTGATCGAAGAGTTTTCAAATCCCTTCTCTGCTTGCCAATCGTCGCCGTTCACTTTAAAAACGGCATAGTCGTGATGAGCGCTCTGTTCCTGCTTCAGAATGTCGGTCATCGGCAAACTAAACACCACCAAACCGATGGTTTGATTGCCGTAAAGCACTGGCACTTGTGCCCGAATAAAACTGCCTTCCTTCTGCACAACGGTTTCAGTTGTGATCTCTTTCGGCATTTTATCCACAGAAATATTCACACCACTGTTGGACACTTTTTTCAGGTTCTGGTCGAACACGGCGATGCCGATATTTTTCAAATGACTGCGTTTAATGTATTGCTCATGATTCACCTGCAATATCTGCCAGATCACCGTCGGTTGATTGTCTTTCAGACCGAAAATCAATGCCGAGTTTCCAGCCAGACCCACCGCATTGGTCAAGGCGATATTCGCCTGGGTTTCCAGTTTGCTGCCAAGGTTATTCACCAGAAGTTGCTGACGTTCATTCACGGCACTGTGATACATATCATCTGCAACCGTTTGCAGATAGACCTGCAGAATCACGCTCCACAGCAGGGCCATCAGCACCAATGGCACCAGAATTTTCGCCATAATGTGCTTTTTCGGCAGCGGATTCCACTTTTGAAAAGCCTGTGAACGAGCAGAGATCACGGAGCCACCTTTCAAAATGACTTCTCCGGAGCGCAATTTACGATAGACACTTTCGACTTGAGGGATCAATTCACGTTTGATCGGATTACGGACGGATTTGTACCCGACAACCTGACCATTCTCGCAAATCGGCGCGATATTCGCCTCCACCCAGTAATGATCTCCGTTTTTGCGGCGGTTCTTCACATACTGGTGCCAAGACTCTCCCGACTTCAAAGTTTTCCACAGGTCGGCAAAGGCTTCCGGCGGCACATCCGGATGGCGAATCAAATTGTGAGGCTGATGGTCGAGTTCCGGCCAGCTATAACCACTGACTTCGATAAATTCATTATTGGCAAAGACGATATTGCCGTGTAAATCGGTTTCCGAAACTAAAACTTGCCCTTCCGGAATAACATATTCTTGCTGGGTAACGGGAGAGTTATCTCTCATAGTGCTTACAGGTTCCTAATAAACATAGCCCAAGCCGATCCCTAACCGGCTTGGGCTATATGTATTTTTTTATTTTTTAAAATTTAAATTGTTTTAACGCATCTTCGAGTTTGTTTTTCACTTCCGATTTCGCCTTATCTTCCATCTGCTTCTGCAGCTTTTCTTGTGCTTCTTTGGCAAAGGCATCGGAATTGCCCGATAGAATTTTATCCAGGCCATTATAGCCCTTATTCAACTGATTTTGGTCACCTAATAGGCCGGCAAGCTGTTGATTGACAGGCCCAAGCTGCTGGGCAACCATCGCATTGAATTGTTTGGTCAGATCGGCTTTCGCCTTGGCGACTTCTTTTTCAATGACCTTATTGAAGGCACTGGACAAATGACGATCCAGATCGGATTTGGCACCAATACTCGGGGCCATCAAACTGCCCGAAATATCTGAATTCACTGTAAATTGACGGATCTCAGAAAAGATCGGCGCCAAATAGCGTTTGACGTCTTTGGATTTCGTGCGGCTCAAATCAAAATCGACATCATGATAAGCCAGTTTCATGTCTCCAGTGATGTCGGCATTCTGGCCCAGACGAATCACTCCGGCAACATCGGCCTTCGCCTGGTTCATCCAAATCGGCAAGTTGTCATCTTTTGCCAAGGCCCAATCTTTGATTTGATAATTCGGCCACTCAATCTTCGCCAGATTAAAGCCTTTGCCTGGCTGCACCCAATTGCTTTCCCCGGTAACTTTCAATGCCGAAGGCTGACTTGCCGGTTGCACTTCCGCCTGATAGGTAATCGGCATATGACTGGAAGCTTGAGTGAAATTGACATTTCGGGCATTCAATGTCAATTTTCCCCAATCGATTTGGGTCGACAAACTCAAGTGCTTGATAATGAAACTCGGTTCCGGATCATACTCTTTAAAGGCGATATTCTGTCCTGCCAGGCGTTTGGCCTGCTGTTGCTGTTTTTCAGCCTTGGATGCCGCCAGTTTGGCCGAGATTTTATCGATAAACGGTTTGGCTTTCTGATACCAGTAATTGGCCTGATCGACATAATGCTGCACCTTCGGTCCATAAAGCATATACGTCAGATTGGAGACCCCCTTCTGATCGAAACTATAAGCCTGCTGAAGGTTTTTCAGATCCTGTGCCGGCAGACGTTTTAACTCAGCCACGTCCTTTTGCAACTTCGGCAGTTTCGACTGAAACAGATCCCGACTTTTTTCCACTACGGCCATTTTCTGGCTCACTTCTTTTTGCAAGGCTTCGAATTCTTTCTGCTTCGCCTGAATCTCGGCTGGATTTTTGAAATCCCCTTGGGTGATTTGATTAAAGCGCTGCTGAAAGTCATTGATCATCTGCTGGCTTGGCAACTGTTTCTGCAAGCTTGACCACTGTTGATCCAACTCGCTCAGTTGCTGCTTAATGGCTTCGGCCTTCTCCGGCGTTTTCAGATTCTGTCTTGCCAAGACCTCTTCCGGTTTCGGCACCACAAAACTCGGCATCTCAAGTTTCATGCCCGGCTTTTTCTTGGCTTCGGCCGCTTGTTCGGCCGCCGTTTTCTTGACTTTTTTCAAGGCACCGGACGTCTTTCTCGGTTGATTGAACGCCAACTTTTCCAATCGCAAATTGTCGATGACCGTCCGTCCGACCACCCAATGGTAGAAATTCAAAGACGCGCCGATATGACCGACCTGAAACAAATTTTCCATCGGCTTATCCGGGTCAGTCACCCGTAAATTGGACACCCCGACCCGGATCGGGAAAATGCCCAAGTCGATGTCACCAATCTCAACCTTGGCGCCCCAAGCCTGAGAAGCATAATGCTCCAACTGATTTTTCAGCAACAGCGTGACACTCAAATAACTGATCGCGACGACTGCCGCCACCAACGCGGCAAAGGTCACCAGACCAGACCAGCGAATCCACCCTTTCGGTGGCGTAGAGGGGGTTTGTTTTTCTTCCGCTGCCGTCATTCCATCAACTCCACAATCGTTCTCGCTTTCGCACTGCCGCCCAACCATTGAATGATCTTAAATCGGGTAACCCAAGCCAAAAACCGGTGTTTGTAGGTTTTCACCAACACCCAGAAAATGAAGAAAGCGGGGAGGCTTAATAAGTAAGCCGTCAACACACTGCCCAGCACGATCGAATTATTGAAATGCAGGATTCGCCAGAAAGCATCGTTATACATCTCGGTAAACAAGCCATTCAATGCCGGCTGTTGCAAGACCCAAAGCCCGATCTGATTGAACACCGGATCCAACAGATACGCCAATCCACTAAAGAACAAAGTGGCAACGATCACCGCCGAAAGATTGATGCGCAGGAAGAAGATCAACGCCAGCGTCAGCAGGTTATGCGCAAAGAGTAACGGCGTCAGCCCGAGAATCATGCCGAGCACGAAGGACAACGCAATCTGACCGGGGTACTGGTTGGCGTTGAGCGCTTTAAAGAGTTTGACGATGAGACCCATAGGCTTTTCCTTTCTCGAAAAAATGGCCGGACAATAGATTCATTCTACACCAACACGAAACTTTCTTGCATCACCAATTACCTCTTCACGACACCGAGTTTCGGAAAACCGCGATATTAAGCCATTTCCTGCGGATCGACATCAATCGACCAGCGAACCTTCTGACTCAATGGGTGGGCGTAAATCCGGCTTTCCAGACTGCCGAGCCAATGGTGCAAGATGCCCCGCTGATTGGCCTGCAATAACAATTGGTAACGGAAGCGCCCTTGTTTACGCAACATCGGCGCACTCACCGGGCCCAGCGCCTCCAGGGAAGCTTGTGCGACCTGTGCCGGCTCAGCTTGCTGGTAAAGCGCCGACTGAATATCGAGCAAGAATTGCCAGGCCGAATGCGGATCGATCGATTCCGCGCGCAGCATGATCTGAAAACTATAGGGCGGTAACTCCGCCAATCGTCGTCCTTCCAACGCTTGCCGGGCAAAAGCATCGTAGCCTTCGGTCACCAGCGTCTCCAATAATGGATGATCCGGGTGATAGGTCTGAATCACCACCTGCCCCTGTTTTTGAGCCCGACCGGAACGCCCTGCGACCTGAATCACCAGCTGCGCCATGCGTTCGGCGGCGCGGAAATCACAACTGAACAACCCCTGATCGATATCCAGTAAGGCCACCAGCGTCACTTTGGGAAAATGATGCCCTTTCGCCAGCATTTGCGTGCCGATCAGAATCCGTGCTTCACCGGCTCTAGCCTGTTTGGTGACCGCTTCCATCTGTCCTTTGTTGCG
>JAWVWZ010000067.1:0-7260 GCA_033723505.1 Hydrogenovibrio sp. | reverse complement strand
TTTAACAACTGTTTCAAAAACGGTATTTTGCCGATTGTGTTGGATGAAAAAATTGTCGATGCATTATTTAATGAAACTTTCGAGCAGGAAGGCTATCAATTGACCATTGATCTGGAGGCCCAGAAAATCGTCAAGCCGAATGGTGAGGAAATCTCGTTTGATGTCGATGAATTCAGACGCCACTGTCTATTGAACGGACTGGATGATATCGGTCTGACATTGCAGCATGCAGACGAAATTCGTGCGTTCGAGGCGGAATATAAAGCCAAGAACCCATGGCTTTTTGCAGAAGCGTAAGCATAAATCCGAATTGAATAAAAAGATCAAAACAAGAGAATAAAGATGACAAAACAAGTTTTAATTTTACCTGGAGATGGAATCGGCCCTGAAATTACCGCAGAAGCGGTCAAGGTACTAGAAGCTTTGAAGGCTTCCGATGGATTGGATATCAATATGACAGAAGATCTGGTCGGAGGCGCGGCTTACGATGTACATGGTGCGCCACTGGCGGATGAAACCATGGAAAAGGCCAAAGCGGCCGATGCGGTTCTATTGGGCGCAGTGGGTGGTTACAAGTGGGAATCTTTAGATATTTCCGTTCGACCGGAGAAAGGGTTGTTGCGTTTGCGTTCGGAGATGGAGTTGTTTGCAAACCTGCGCCCGGCTTATTTGTTTGAGCAACTGGCAGATGCCTCTACCTTGAAGCCGGAAGTGGTGGCAGGTCTGGATATTCTGATCGTGAGAGAGTTGACCGGGGGAATTTATTTCGGACAGCCTCGCGGCATTCGCACATTGGAGAATGGTGAAAGACAGGGGTTCAATACCTATGTGTATTCCGAATCCGAGATCAAGCGCATCGCGCACGTTGCGTTCCAGGCCGCTATGAAACGTAACAAAAAACTGACTTCGGTGGATAAGGCGAATGTATTGGAAGTGACCGAACTGTGGCGTGAGATCATCGATCAGGTGGCGAAAGAGTATCCTGAAGTCGAAGTCAATCATATGTACGTTGACAATGCGGCGATGCAATTGGTGTTAAATCCAAAGCAGTTCGATGTGATGGTCACCGGGAATATGTTTGGAGATATTTTGTCGGATGAAGCGTCGATGCTGACGGGGTCGATCGGTATGTTGGCGTCCGCGTCTTTAGATGCGAACAATAAAGGCATGTATGAGCCGAGCCATGGTTCCGCTCCGGACATCGCCGGGCAGAATATTGCGAATCCGCTGGCGACAATCCTTTCCGCTGCGATGATGTTGCGTTATAGTTTAGGCCAGGAAGCTTTGGCGGTTAAAATCGAAAACGCGGTCAGTTCCGTATTGGATCAAGGTTTGAGAACCGGCGATATCTGGTCGGAAGGCATGACGAAAGTTTCGACGTCCGAAATGGGTGACGCCGTGGTGAATGCTTTGTAAGCAATGACTGGACAAGTTGTTTGAATAAGGTCTCAGGGATGAGATGTTTGTAGTTGATTGAATTGAGAAGAAAAAGGAAAGCTCAAGGATGAAAAATCGTTTTACTATCACCATCAGTGATGTACATGGGTCCCGTAACTTTTCTTTTAATCAACTCGTTAGGAAATTCGCTTTATTTTTTGTGCTCTTTATCGTGCTGCTGTTGGCCGGTGGGGCCACCATTATTTGGTGGCTGAATCAAGAAACGGTGGTGATCGAGAAAAAGCGCATCCAGGCACAGGAGCAATATCTGGCGGTCTTGGAAAAGAATAAACAGGACTACTCGTTGTTAAAGAACGAGAAGCATCGTTTACAAAGTGAATTGGATAACAAGTCCAAACAAATCCAGTTCCTCGATCAGACATTGCAGGGATTGGAAGACCTGATTGGTGTGCAGCCGGATGAAGAACTTCCGGTACAGGATCGGGTTAAGCTGGTTCAGTTAACCACGCTTGAAAAACAGATTATGTTGCAGGATATCCCGAACGGCAGGCCCGTTGCACACTTTAAAGGGGTTTCCAGTACTTACGGTTGGCGGATTCATCCGGTGACCGGAAAAAGAGAATTTCATCGGGGCATTGATTACCGGGGTAGGATTGGCGACGATGTCATCGCAACAGCCGATGGAACGGTTGAATATGCGGGTTATCACAAGCGTAGCGGCTATGGTAATTTGATTATTATTGATCATAAGGATGGGTTCAGAACCCTGTATGGTCATATGAGCAAATTGCGTGTGAAAACCGGTGAAGTGGTGACAAAAGGAGAGCATATTGGAGATATCGGATCTACCGGGTTGTCATCCGGGCCGCATCTGCATTATGAGGTTTCTTTTGTACAAAGAAAGTTGAATCCAGCATCGTTTGTGGATTGGAATTTAAAAAATTATGATCAAATTTTTAAACGTGTAAAGGGAGTGCCATGGGGATCTTTAAGTCAAGCGGTGCGAAAGCGCGTCAAGGAAGTGGAAAAACAATTATTGCTACGGGATGTAAAATAAGTGGCGAGATAAAAGATCTCGATGGTGCTTTACATATCGACGGGCGCGTTGATGGTATTGTTGAAACGGAGTATGACGTTTCTATCGGGGATAAAGGGATTTTAAAAGGCCTGGTCAAAGCCAAGACGATTGTCGTCAGTGGTGTACTGGAAGGGAAGGTCGCCTGCGAGACGATCGATATCCTGTCGACCGGTAAACTGCTGGGAGAAGTGATTTGTGGCGAATTGATGATTGAAGCCGGCGGGAAATTTATCGGTGAAAGCCGAGAGTTGACCGAAGGTGGGTTGATTGTCAGCTTTCCGGAAGCAGAAAGAACTCGTTTGGCGACACAATTGGCACATCAGTTTGCCAGTAGCGGCGAAAAATTGACCAACCAGCCCCATAAAGAAGAAGCTGAAGAGACACAGAAAGAGAAAAAAGCCTAAGGTGTTTCCGGCAAAAATTTAAATAGTTGATTGAAACAGGCACTAGAGAAAAGCCAAATATTAAACTGAGAGAGAATGAATGACTAAAAAATATGACATCGCAGTTGTAGGCGCCACTGGAGCAGTGGGTGAAACGATTTTGAAAGTATTGGAAGAGCGTAATTTTCCGGTTGGAAACCTCTATCCGTTAGCAAGTAGTCGTTCTGCCGGTAAAAAACTGGAGTTCAATGGCGGATGGGTTGAGATTCAGGATCTGGCAACCTTTGATTTCTCCAAGGTTCAAATCGGTTTGTTCTCTCCGGGTGCCAGTGTTTCCAGAGAATATGCCCCGAAAGCAGCGGCGGCGGGTTGTATCGTGGTTGATAATACTTCCGAGTTCCGTTATGACGATGACATTCCGTTGGTCGTGCCAGAGGTGAACCCGAAAGCGGTTGCCGGTTATACCAATCGTGGCATTATCGCCAATCCGAATTGTTCAACGATTCAGATGATGGTGGCTTTGAAACCGATTTACGATGCTGTGGGCATTGAGCGTATCAATGTTTGTACCTACCAGGCGGTTTCCGGTTCTGGGAAAGAGGCGATCGAAGAATTGGCAACCCAAACGACCAATCTGTTGAATATGAAGCCGGTGGAAGCCAACGTTTACCCTAAGCAAATCGCGTTCAACTGTATCCCGCAAATTGATGTATTTATGGAAAACGGCTATACCAAAGAAGAAATGAAGATGGTATGGGAAACCAAAAAGATCATGGAAGACGACAGTATTCTTGTGAACCCGACGGCCGTGCGAGTGCCTGTTTTTTATGGGCATAGTGAGGCCATCCATATTGAAACCAAAGAAAAAATTTCAGCGCAAAAGGCCAAAGAAATCCTTGGGTCGGCCGAAGGCATTGTTTTGATTGATGAACACGTGGATGGCGGTTATCCGACTGCCGTGACCGATGCCGCAGATACTAACCCGGTTTATGTCGGTCGTGTGCGTGAAGACCTTTCCTGTGAAAAAGGTCTCGATCTGTGGGTGGTTGCTGATAATGTCAGAAAAGGTGCGGCAACGAATACCGTCCAAATCGCCGAGTTGTTGATCAAAGATTATATCTAAGTCATATCCATGCGCTTTGCTTTAGGAGTTGAGTATCAGGGAAGCGCATATTGTGGCTGGCAATATCAGGAGCACTGCGATTCCGTCCAGAAGCATTTGCAAGCAGCCTTGACGTCGATCGCCAATGAGACGATTGACGTGCATTGTGCCGGCAGAACCGATACCGGCGTGCATGCCATCGGTCAGGTGGTTCACTTCGATACCCGCGCAGAGCGCCCGGAAAAAGCCTGGGTTCAAGGCGTGAATACTCAGTTGCCGGCAGATATTCGAGTGAGTTGGGTCAAGCCGGTTGCGGAAGCGTTTCATGCTCGATTCAGTGCGGTTGCCAGGCAGTACCGTTACGTGATTTTTAATCGTGCTGTGCATTCAGCGGTGCTGGCCAATCGTGTCACTTGGGAGCGTCATCCTCTGGATGAGGGGTTGATGCATCAAGCGGCACAGCTCCTGATCGGTGAGCAGGATTTTTCTTCCTTCCGTGCTGCAGGTTGTCAGGCGAGTCATGCCCGACGCGAGGTGCAGGCGGTACGGGTGAGCCGTCAGGATGACTTTGTGTTTGTCGATATTCAGGCCAATGCCTTTTTGCACCATATGGTTCGCAATATCGTCGGCACGCTGCTGGAAGTCGGCCGACGCGAACGTCCTCTGGAATGGGTAGCGGAATTGCTGGCAATGCAGGATCGAACACAAGCGGGTATGACCGCACCGGCTGAAGGGCTTTATTTTGTCAATGCGCTATATCCGAGCGAATTTGCCATGCCGGAAGTGACATTGGACGCTTTACTATGGCAGTGCCGTTGAAATGAAACATAATCAGTTGCGAGTACGCACCAAAATTTGCGGAATTACCCGTGTCGAAGATGCTTTGGCGGCGGCGAATGCCGGGGCAGATGCCATTGGGTTGGTGTTTTATGATAAGAGTCCGAGGCATGTGACGCTGGCGCAAGCCGCGGCAATCGTCAAGGCATTGCCTCCCTTTGTTACCTCGACGGCTCTTTTTGTCAATCCGGAAGCGGATTTGGTACATACTGTGATCGATCATGTCGGTGTGGATTTACTGCAATTTCATGGTGAAGAATCGATGACATTTTGCGAAAGCTTCGGGCGCCCTTATTTCAAAGCCATTCGAATGCAGGCAGACACCGATTTAAAGGCATGTGCCCGCGCCTATGCTGGTGCCAAGGGATTGTTGCTGGATACTTATGTCAAGGGCGTGCCTGGCGGCACGGGTGCGGCTTTCAATTGGCAGTGGGTTACCAAGGACAAAACCGCCGACTTAGGCATGCCGATTATTTTGGCGGGCGGATTGAATGAGAAGAATGTTTCCGAGGCGGTCAAGATTGTCGAGCCTTGGGCAGTGGATGTCAGTGGCGGGGTGGAAGCCAGTGCGGGTATCAAATCAGAAGAAAAAGTAGCGCAGTTTATTCAAGCTGTGAATGATTAAGGTTAGAGAAATGAATATTGATTTTTCCAAGTTCCCTGATGCAAATGGTCATTTTGGTGTTTACGGTGGTATTTTTGCGCCGGAAACACTGATGGCGGCATTGGAAGAGCTGAACGAGCAGTATGAAAAAATGAAGACGGATCCCGTGTTTTTGGACGAACTTACCAAAGATTTTCAGGATTATGTCGGCCGTCCCAGCCCGTTGTATTACGCGGAGCGTTGGTCGGAAGCATTAGGCGGCGCCAAGATTTACCTGAAACGGGAAGATTTGAACCATACTGGCGCGCATAAAATCAATAATACCATCGGTCAGGCGTTACTGGCCAAACGCCTGGGAAAAACCCGGATTATCGCGGAAACCGGCGCTGGTCAGCATGGTGTTGCCAGTGCGACGGTTGCTGCACGACTGGGGTTGGAATGTGTCGTTTACATGGGGGCAGACGATGTGGTTCGTCAGGCACCGAATGTGGCGCGTATGAAAATGCTTGGTGCGGAAGTGATTGCGGTAGAGTCGGGAACACGCACCCTGAAAGATGCATTGAATGAAGCCATGCGAGATTGGGTGACCAATGTTGATAATACTTTTTATATCATCGGGACCGTTGCCGGTCCGCATCCTTATCCTGCGATGGTGCGTGACTTTCAGGCCGTGATTGGCAGAGAAGCCAAGCAACAGATGTTGGAGAAGGAAAACCAGCTTCCGGATGCACTGGTCGCTTGTGTCGGCGGTGGGTCAAATGCCATTGGCTTGTTTCACGACTTCCTCGGAGATGAAAGTGTCGAGATGTACGGCGTCGAGCCGGCAGGAGATGGTTTGGAAACCGGTCGTCATGCCGCCTCTTTATGTAAAGGCAAACCGGGCGTACTTCATGGTAACCGCACCTATCTTCTGGAAGATGAAAACGGCCAGATTTTAGGCACTCACTCGATTTCGGCTGGCCTGGATTATCCAGGTGTTGGACCGGAGCATGCGTGGCTGAAAGACATCGGGCGCGTCAATTATGTGGCGGTGGATGATGAGGAAGCGTTGCAAGGGTTCAGAGATCTGACCCGTTATGAAGGCATTCTACCGGCGCTGGAGTCGAGCCATGCTTTGGCTTATGCGACCAAGCTGGCCCCGACGATGTCCAAGGAACAAACCATTATTGTCAACCTGTCGGGTCGTGGGGATAAAGATATGAATACGATCGCCAAGATCGAAGGGTTTGAGTATTAAGATATGAGCAGAATCAATCAGGTTTTAACTTCACTGAAAGCGCAGGGAAAAACGGCGTTGATCCCTTATGTCACTGCTGGAGACCCTCATCCCGATATGACGTTGGATTTGATGCATACGCTGGTCGAACAAGGCGCGGATTTGATCGAGCTGGGGGTGCCTTTTTCCGATCCGATGGCGGATGGTCCGGTGATTCAAAAAGCGGTGGAAAGAGCGTTGGAGCATCATGTCACGCTGAAAGATGTCCTGGCAATGGTCAGTGAATTTAGAAAAACCAACGACTCAACCCCGGTTATCTTGATGGGCTATCTGAACCCGATCGAAGCAATGGGGTATGAAAAATTTGCCGAGTTGTCGAAAGCAGCTGGCGTCGATGCAGTTTTGACGGTGGATATGCCGCCGGAAGAAAGTGCGGGCTACCTGGATGTGATTCGCGATGCCGGTCTGGATCGTATTTTCCTGGTTTCACCAACGACACCCGATCGACGCTTGCAAGCCGTCAATGAACAAGGCAGCGGATTTGTCTATTATGTTTCCTTGAAAGGGGTTACCGGGTCGAAAGCATTAGATGTGGCCGATGTGACTTATCATGTCAATCACTTGAAGACCCACCTGAGCCTG
>JAWVWZ010000066.1:0-7378 GCA_033723505.1 Hydrogenovibrio sp. | reverse complement strand
TCCGGAAGCCGCGCCACCTGCAGTGGTATTGGAAGAGGTTACATAAGGGTAAGTCCCCTGATCAATATCCAGCAGCGCGCCTTGCGCGCCTTCAAACATCAGATTCTTGCCAGCGCGGTTATATTGATCGATCAGGCTTGGGATATCGGCCAACATCGGGATGATCAGTTTTGCATATTCCTGGCATTTTGCCCACAAGGTGTCAAAATCGACCGGATCGACCTTGTAATAATTGGTCAACATATAATTATGATAAGCCAGGGTTTCGCGCAATTTCTCTTTACATCCGTCCAGATCACGTAAATCGCCTGCTCGCAAACCACGTCTTGCGACCTTATCTTCATACGCAGGTCCGATGCCTCGACCGGTAGTACCAATGGCTTTGTTGCCACGTGCGATTTCTCTCGCTTGATCCAGTGCCACGTGATAATCCAGAATCAATGGACAAGCATCACTGATTTTCAGGCGATGACGAACCTGCAAACCAGTCTCTTCCAGCTCCGCCACTTCTTTAGACAAGGCAACCGGACACAATACCACACCGTTACCAATGAAACATTCAACGTGTTCTCTTAAAATACCAGAAGGAATCAAGTGCAAAACGGTTTTCTTACCGTCAATTACCAAGGTATGGCCGGCATTATGCCCACCTTGGAATCGGACCACCGCAGCCACGCGATCAGTCAGCAGGTCTACGATTTTTCCTTTACCTTCGTCGCCCCATTGGGTTCCGACAACAACAATATTTTTCTTTGCCATTTTCTTCTCTTTGCTAAATGGGTTTATTTCTGGACCGGTTGCCATTGACCGTTTTCATGAGTCAAATACTGGCTACCCGCAGGGACTTCATCAAGCTGATAATATCTTTTGACGATGACCGTTTTTTTCAGATTCGAGATGGTATCAACCAACGACGGGTCGGCGACAATCGGTGCATAAATCACTTGGCGACCGGATGTCGGCACTTCCTCAAGCAGGTCCAGCGCACTGCGTAAATCCAGGCTGAACCCGGTAGCCGGTTTCGCTTCACCGAAATCCGAGCCGATGCCGTCGTAACGACCGCCTTTAGCGATCATATAAAGCTTTTGACTGGCTGCATAACAGCCGAAGATGATGCCCGTGTGGTATTGAAATCCACGCAAATCTGCCAAGTCAATATGAATCGTCAGCTTGTCAGACGCCACTTCGAAATAACGCACGATTTGCGTCAAACGCTCAAGGTGCTCATCGATTTTCGTCGAAATGCCTCCCAGGATCTTCTGACTTTTCTCCAAGACCTGATCCACATCACCACACAAAGACAACAAACCGTCAAATGCCGTTTTCAAACTCTCCGGAATGGTGTTCTCAGCGACAAATGCCTGATATTCCGGCACAGCCTTTCTCAACAGGATATCGACCAACTGTGCGGTCTGCGACTTCTTAAAGCCGGCCAGAGCCATCAATTCTTCGACAATCGAGACATGACCGAGACTCAGGGTCAATTCGTTCAAACCAAGCGCTCTGATCGAGCTCAACATCAAGGCAATCACTTCGATATCGCTTTCAACGCCCTGGTGGCCGAATAATTCCGCGCCCACCTGGATCGGGCTGCGAGACCCTTTGGCTTTATTATTACGGGTTTTCAGCACCTCGCCAACATAACAAAGGCGCAGAATCTGATCCGATCCTTTCAAACGGTTGGCGACAATACGCGCCACCTGTGGTGTCATGTCCGCGCGAACCCCCATCATTCGTCCCGATTCCTGGTCGGTGAAACGACAAGTATCCACCGCAAGATGGCTGCCCGTCCCGGTCAAAAGTGAATCGGTGAATTCCGCGATTGGTGGCAACACCAAGTCATAACCGGAAGACTCGAAGCCGTCCAGAAGTTGTCGACGATAGTGTTCAAGTTTTTTAGCCTGTTCAGGAAGTAGATCTTCTATTCCTTCCGGCGTAAACCAAGTATTCTGTTGCATTAAACTCTTCTTAGACTCTTCTATAAAATCTTGAAAAAACGCTTAAATTATAAAAACTTACTAATTCAAGCTTCATTAAACCATAAATAAAATGATCATTCCGATCGTGATACTGACGAATCCCATCAGCCTTAATTTCTTTTCATCCAGCTGGATCGCTTCGATCATCATCTTGCGCCAGAAATGGGGAAAGACGAACGGCATCAACCCTTCCAAAATAAACACCAACGCAATGGCACTGATCAAAACTGTATCCAACATAAATTTTGCTCCATAAAAAAGGTGGACTAAACCACCTTTCTTATTATCGAGTTTCTCTGCCTAGACTACTTCTGCTGATTGAAGTACTTGAAGAAGTCAGACTTAGGATCCACCACCATCACGTCGGATTTATCTTTAAATGCACTCTGATAAGCATTCAAGCTTTGATAGAACGCATAGAACTCGGCATCCTTGGAATAGGACTTGGCGTAAATATTCGCTGCTTTAGCATCCCCTTCCCCGCGAATTTTCTCGGCATCACGATAAGCATCGGACAAAATAATCGTTCTTTGACGATCCGCATCGGCCTTAATCTTCTCAGCCGCTTCCGACCCTTGAGAACGCAAGTCTTTGGCAACACGATTACGTTCCGCTTCCATTCGACGATACACAGAGTCACTGACATTCTGCGGTAGATCGACACGCTTGATCTGAACATCCACCACATCAATCCCGAAAGAATTGACCGCTTGCGCTGTCTTCTGGCGGATATCTTTAACAATCAGATTTCGATCCTGAGAGATGACCTCTTGAACCGTACGGCTACCGAACTCCGCACGCAACCCGTCTTTGATGATCTGCGCCAAACGCAGGTTCGTCAAACGAATGTCACCATTCATCGTGGTATAAAACTTCTTCGCATCGACGATACGCCACTTGACGAAAGAATCGACGATCAAGTTCTTCTTCTCGCTTGTCAGATAACGCTCAGGGGCAGCATCCAACGTTTGCAGACGCGCATCGAAACGACGCACGTTGTTGACGATCGGCATCTTAAAATGCAGACCCGGCTTGATATCGGTCTTAACGATTTCCCCGAAGCGGAACAGCAAGGCTGTTTGCCCTTGTTGAACGGTAAAGAGAGCACTACTTCCTAAAAATAGAACCGCTGCAATAAAGATAGATAGGATTGACTTCATCTTAACGTAGCTCCCTATTTCTTAGTAACTCTCGGATATTGGTCCGAGGGTTGGAATTCGAGTTGGAAGTATTGTTGTGCTGCGTATCCGAGCTTTTGCTCGTCGCACCGGCATTCACGGCATCGGTTTCCGACTTAAACGGCACCCGGTTGTGCTGATCGCCAACCATCTTATCCAACGGTAAATAAAGCAGATTATTCGCACTGTCAGAGCCGACAAAGACTTTCGACGTCGCACCCAGGACATTGGTAATCGCCGTAATATACAAACGTTCACGCGTCACTTTTGGTGCTTTCTTGTATTCGGCAGCAATGCTTTCGAAACGGCTTGCCTGACCGGTCGCTCTCGCAATCACTGAGTCATGGTAAGCGCGGGCTTCTTCGATTTGACGGGCTGCTTTCCCTCTTGCCTTCGGCAGGATGTCATTCGAATAGGCTTCCGCTTCGTTAATCAAACGCTCTCTATCTTCACGGGCTTTTACCACATCCGCGAAAGCATCCTGTACTTGCTCCGGCGGTTGCGCATCCTGAAGGTTCAACGAGGTAATCATCAAACCGGAATCGTAATCATCCAAACTTTTCTGGGTAATGTCCTTCACTCGGGAAACGACTTCATCACGCCCTTCGGTCAAAACGAAATCCATCGTATTCTTCCCGACCACCTCGCGCAAAGCACTCTCGGTCAAGGCGCGCAAGGTCACATCCGGATCGGAAATGTCATAAAGGTATTTCTTCGCATCGCTGACCTTATATTGGACCGCAATTTTGATATCGACGATGTTTTCGTCTTTCGACAACATCAAGGCTTCCGACGGCACACTGCCGCCGCCACGATTACGAGAATCGGAACGATAACCGATTTCAGCTGTACGAATTCGATCAACATTCACCAGAGTCACGGTTTCAATTGGCCAAGGCAAGTGCCAATGCAAACCGGCTGTGGTTTCGGTGGTGTAAGCTCCAAAGCGCTTAATCACACCTCTTTCAGGAGAGTCGACTGTGTAGATACCGCTCAACAACCAAACGACCAGCACCACCGCAACGGCGATCAATCCGCCTTTGCTGCCGAAGCCGCCGCTCATATTGCCTCCAGAACCCCCAAAGAAATTCTGAATTTTCTTTAACAGCTCCTCCAAATCAGGATCAGGCTTTGACCCATTTGGCTTTTTAGGGCCATTTGAGTTATTTCCCCATGGATCTTGTCCTGGTTTACCCGGCTCGTTCCACGCCATTCTCTTCTCCAGAAATTTAAATAGATTCGATATTTTAGTTTCAATGACCCTAAAAGTCATCAATTATTCTTATTTAACCGCCCAATCATTTTATTGAATGGCGATTTTTACGCATCACAGGCGTAGCTTATCATTTTTCGGCCGATTCGACTTCTTCGTAATGCAGAACTTCCGGCCATTTTTGAATCATTTGCCACTCCTGATCGGTCAGGCACATAACAAACTCGCTGTTGCCAAGATCGTCAAACCCCTCTTCCAGAATGGTGCCTAGGGTATAAAGTTCCGCGCGCTTCTTTCCGGCCTGCATGTCCAACTTGATTTTCACCGTGACGAACTGACCTCTAAAATAGCTCGCCACTGCATCCAGCATCAACTCAATGCCCTTTTGCTCTTTGGCGGAGATCCACACCCGTTCCGGCAGCCCGTCATCATTCAAGTCAACATGCGGCGCCACCGGTGGATCAAGACAGTCAATTTTATTGAACACCAACAACTGAGGTACCTTTTCAGCACCGACTTCCTTGATCACTTCTTCGACATCGGCGATCTTGTCATTTCGGTGCGGATCAGAAGCATCGACCAGATGAATCAATAAATTGGCTTCACTGGTTTCCTCCAGAGTCGAGCGGAAGGCTGCGACCAGATCATGTGGAATATGACGGATAAATCCGACCGTATCGGCAAAGATCACCGATCCAGCCCCCGGCAAACGAACTTTACGCAAGGTCGCATCCAGGGTGGCAAACAAACGGTCTTCGGCATAAACACCGGCCTCGGTCATCTGATTAAACAGAGTCGATTTTCCGGCATTGGTGTAACCAATAATGGTCACCGTCGGCATATCGGATTTTTTACGGGAACGCCGCCCCAATTGACGCTGCTGGCGTACTTTTTCAATACGCGCTTCCAGTTGCTTGATTTTGCCCTGAATCAAACGTCTATCGGTTTCAAGCTGAGTTTCCCCTGGCCCTCTCGCACCGATCCCGCCCTGGCGATCCAAATGCGTCCATCCTTTCACCAGACGGGTCGACATACGTTTCAGTTGTGCAAGCTCTACCTGCAGTTTCCCTTCATGAGAACGGGCACGTTGCGCAAAAATATCCAGAATCAATCCGACACGATCGAGCACCTGACAATCCAAAAACTGGCTGAGGTTACGCTCCTGAGCTGGCGTCAAAGCGTGGTTGACAATGACCACATCGGCCTCATGCGCCTCGACGGCAGCTTTCACTTCTTCGGCCTTACCCTTACCGATAAAGAATTTGGAATCCGGCGTCTGTCTTTTGGTGGTGATTAACTCACAAACCTCGGCACCGGCAGAATCCACCAGTTCGTAGAATTCATCGAGAATTTCCCGATCGGAGTCATGATAGAAATCAACATGAACCAAAATGGCTTTTTCCAGTTCACGTTGTTCGAGCCTTCCAAATAATTCCATGATTATTTAGAAGGCCTGTTTGATGAGAAGGTTTGGAAGGCAGACACCAACTTATGCGTCACCAGCATCCGCTGTGGCGTCAAATTCGTAGGCTTTTGGATCACGGGCAGGTACGATGGTCGAGATTGCATGTTTATAAACCATTTGAGTCACATTACTGCGTAGCAAAACGACAAACTGATCGAATGAATCGATACGTCCCTGAAGCTTTACACCGTTGACCAAGTAAATGGCGACACTGATTTTTTCTTTTCTAAGCGCATTTAAATAAGGATCTTGAATTGGTAAAGCTTTTGCCACCTTCTTTGTCTCCATGATTATTTCCCTGTTATATTTTTTTATTATTACGGCTTTCCACCCGGATGACACAGCAAACTCACACCTTTATATCCGGACAAACCAATCGAATCATACCACATTGCAATTCAAAAGGTAAACACGTAGAAACACCCAGCTCGGGCTGACCTCAACCTTTCTCGGCCAGACACAGATTCAAGTGTTCGACAACCTTTTCGATTTGATCCGATAATGAAAGCTCGAATGGATCCAACATCAATACCTGCTGTTCTTTACGCAACCAGGTAATTTGACGCTTGGCTAATTGACGTGTGGCGACAATGCCTTTGTCAATAAACGTTTCCATGTCGTAATCGCCGGACAAAAACAGCCAAGCCTGGCGGTAGCCGACACTTCGGATAGAAGGTAAATCGGCATGAAGCGACTTATCTTGAAAAAGTTTTTTCACCTCGCCCAAAAACCCCTGGGAAATCATTTCGTTAAATCGCTTGGCAATTTGATGATGAAGACGTTTTCGGTCTTCGGTCATCAGCGCAACCTTGCACAGTTTGAATTCGGTCAACCCTTCTCCCTCGCCTTCCTGCTGTAATTGCGACAAGGGTTTTCCAGTCAACTCATAAACCTCCAAAGCCCGCGTCAAACGTTGCGAATCGTTGGCATGAATTCGTTGTGCCGCTTGCGGATCGACCGACTGCAACTTGGCATGCATCCCTTGCGGATCAGCCTGCCAGGCTTCGAAGATTTTCTGACGAACCGACTCGTCGGCAGAAGGCAGCTTGGCCATTCCCTTTTGCAAAGCATTGAAATACATCATCGTGCCGCCGACCAGAACCGGCAGCTTGCCTCTGGCAAAGATTTCCTTGACCAAACGGTGGACATCCTCGACGAAATCGGCCGCCGAATAGCTTTCACTCGGCTCGATGATGTCGATCAGATGATGCGGCACCGCCTGCATCTCTTCAGGCGTCGGCTTGGCGGTTCCGATATCCATGCCTTTATAAATCAAAGCCGAATCGACACTGATGATCTCGATCGGCAAAGTTTCCGCCAAAGCCATCGACAGACGGCTTTTCCCTGACGCGGTCGGCCCCATCAGTGCAAGACAGGTTTTCGCCTCAATCAAGCGATCAACCAGAACTTTCATAGACTCTTCGTGAGCGGACATAGACTATTGCCCTCTCATAAACAAGCTGTCCAACTGATCCATCGATAACTGCACCCAGGTCGGTCGTCCGTGATTGCATTGTGCAGAAGCTTCGGTCGCTTCCATATC
>JAWVWZ010000065.1:0-7391 GCA_033723505.1 Hydrogenovibrio sp. | reverse complement strand
GGTGACGGTGACGCCAATCGAAAAAGAAATCCGTCATATGACCACCATTCTGACTTTGTTGGCATTGGCGGCCGGGTTGGTTTTTTTCCTGCTGGGGTGGTTTTCCGAACGGGGATTGCTGATTTCCGCGATTTTCGCCTTATCTTTGATTGTCGCCAATGTGCCTGAAGGCCTGTTGCCGACCATTACCTTATCCTTATCTCTGGCCTCGCAGCGCATGGCCAAGCGTCAGGCTTTGATCAAAAACCTCAATTCCGTCGAAACCCTTGGGTCTGCTACGGTCATTTGCACCGATAAGACCGGCACGTTGACCCAAAACGAAATGACGGCAAAAGTCGTTTACCTTGCCGACGGCAGTGAAGTTTCGATTTCCGGTAACGGTTATTTTCAGCCGGGGGAAGCCACTTTTCAACAGCGAACCTCCGAACAAAGCGAAAGCGAACTCAAACAGCTGTTAACGGCCGGTGCAATCAATTGCCGGGCATCGCTGGACATTGGCAAACGACTTGCCGCCGGAGACCCGACCGAGCTGGCGCTGGTGGCCGCCGCGCAAAAGATGGGTTTGCAACCGCAAGCAGAAAAGCTCAAGGAATATGCCTTTTCTTCGGACCGTAAAATGATGTCGACCTATGTTCGCCAGGAAGAAGGTGAACAGCTGCTGGTCAAAGGCGCAGTCGAAGCGGTTTTACCTTTGTGTCGTCATTTGCGGCAAGCAGAAGTCGAACCCATGACCGATGCTCAGCGAAAGCGCATCGAACAGAAAAATGCCGATCTGGCAGAACAGTCCTATCGGGTGCTGGCGATTGCGATGAAATCGGGAGATGGAGAGGATGACCTGGTGTTTCTTGGTCTGGTCGGCATTATCGATCCGGCGCGCAGCGGTGTGAAAGAAGCGATCGCACAATGTTATTCCGCCCGTATCAGAATCATGATGATTACCGGCGATAATCCGGTCACCGCCAGGTCGATCGGCGAGGACATCGGCTTGAAAATCGATGAAGTGATTACCGGTCAGGAGCTGGAAAGCCTGTCCGACGAGACCTTACGCCGAAAACTGCGACATCAGCATTTATTGTTCGCGCGAATGGCGTCGGCACAAAAGCTGCGTATTGCCGAGTTATTGCAGGCCAATGGCGAGGTGGTTGCTATGACCGGCGACGGCGTCAATGATTCTCCGGCGTTGAAACAGGCGGATATCGGTATAGCGATGGGCTCTGGCACCGATGTCGCCAAGGAAGCCGGTGATATGATCCTGCTCGACGATAACTTTAAGTCCATCGTTTCGGCGGTTGAGGAAGGTCGCACTGTTTACTTTAATATCAAGAAGCTGACCACCTATATTCTCAGCTCCAATGTGCCGGAAATCGTGCCTTATGTCTTGCAGTTCTTTCTCAAGATTCCCATGCCGTTATCGGTGATTCAGATTCTGTTAATCGATTTGGGGACGGATCAGTTGCCCGGTTTGGGATTGGGGGCGGAAAAACCGGAAAAACACATTATGCAACGTCCGCCGATTGGCCGAAATGAAAAGATTCTCGACTGGGAAGTCTTTAAGCGAGGCTATTTCATGTCGGGGGTGTTCGAAGGGTCGGCGGCGATGTTCGCTTTTCTGGGGTTTTTGTTTCTTAATGGCTGGCAATATGGCGACTTGAATCTGGAAACCGAGTTTCACCGTCAGGCGATGACCATGACCTTATTGGGCGCCATTACCTGCCAGATGGCAAATGTGTTTACCCTGCGCTCGTGGGAGGATTCTATGTGGAATCTGACGCGCACCAACAAAATGATTTGGTTCGGCGTGGCCATGGAAGGGGTGTTCATTCTATTGATTCTTTATGTGCCGGCGGTACAGACGGTCTTCAATACCGCCACTGTTCCGCTGGAAAATCTTTGGCTATTGATTCCTTTCCCGATCTTGTTGCTGCTCAATCATGAATGGTACAAAGCCCGCCAGAAAGCCAAATGGCAAAGACGCTATGCCTGACTTCTCAGCGTAGCTTTACGGTGTTGATTACGGCCGATCAACACCAGGCTCAATCCGCCGAGCATCAGCAGCGCCGCCACCCAAAAACGTAAGGTCAGCGGTTCGGCAATTAACCAGGCAGCACCAAAGGCGGCGATGAGCGGCATCAGCAGTTGCGATCCCGAAGCCAGACTGGATGAAAGGTGTGGCAGGGCGGTGTACCAAAGAATATAGCCCAGCCCCGATGTAATCGCGCCCGAAATCAACGCCAGTTGAATGCCGTTAGCCGTCAGGTGAATATGATCTTCAAATCCCATTGCCAGTAAACTGGCCACGGCAATCATCGGTAGGGTGCGATAAAAGTTATAAGCGGTATCGGACATCGGATTGGTCGATTTTCGACCGTTCAAACTGTAAAGCGCCCAGCTGTAAGCGGAAATCACCACCATCACCAATCCCCACCAGGAAGGCGTGGTCAGTTTCGGATACATCAGGTAGAGCAGCCCCAACAGCGCCAGTGCCACGCCGAGCCATTCGGCACCATGTAATTTTTCACCGCCGCGTACGGCATACCCCAGCATGGTCAATTGCACAATGGCTGCCAGAATCAAAGAGCCTGTTGCCGTGCTGATGGTGACATAACTGAAAGAAAAGCTGATGGCATAAGCAAACAGAATCACCGCCGCTTTCCAGCTTCCCTTGGACACAGGTTTGGCCGCAAGCGTGTCTGTTGGCAATTTTGAACGTTTACGACGCCAGGCAAACCAACTCATGACGATAAACAGCATGGCCGCGCCGGATCCCAAGCGTAGGCTGGTGAAACTGACCGGATCAATCCAGCCGCCATCAAGCGCCCAGCGACAGAAAATCGCATTGGCGGCAAATGCGGTAATGGAGAGCAGCGTGAACAAGGCGGTTCGAATGAATAGGGCTGGCGTCATGGTCTTCCTGATAAGCGCTTGAAATGAGACGCTTATTTTAGTCGTTGGCACTTAGGAAACAAGCACCGTGAGCAAATAAATCTGCACAGAGCAGTTGACGGCTTAACATTCGGTAATGCTGACCGCCAATCCGCCTAAAGAAGTTTCTTTGAACTTATGCGACATTTCTTCGCCAGTCTGTTTCATCGCGGCAATGCAGTTATCCAGGTGCATAATGTGTTGCCCACTCCCCCGTAATGCCAGCGATGCGGCGGTGTAGGCCTTGATGGCGCCAAAGCCGTTACGCTCGATACAGGGCACTTGAACCAGTCCTTTGACCGGGTCACAGGTCATGCCCAGATGGTGTTCCAAGGCGATTTCGGCGGCATTTTCGATCTGTTCCGGTGTGCCGCCTTTAACCGCACAAAGCCCTGCCGCTGCCATGGCGGCCGCGGAACCGACCTCTCCCTGACAGCCGACCTCCGCACCGGAAATCGAACTCAGGTGTTTGATCAGCCCGCCAATGGCGCTGGCAGTCAGCAAAAATTCGTGAATCTGTTTTAAGCTGCCGTTTTCATGAGTGACGAAGTAATAGAGCACGGCGGGAATCACGCCGGCAGCGCCATTGGTCGGCGCGGTCACCACCATATGACCCGCCGCATTTTCTTCATTGACGGCCATGGCATAAGCACACAGCCAATCGTTGACATTGGCGCTCTCCTGAGAGGACAACAACTGTTGGTACAATTGACGAGCCCGTCGGTGAACATTCAAGCCGCCCGGTAGAACGCCTTCACAAGCCAAACCACTTTTGATGCAATGCTTCATCGCTTGCCAGACTTTATCCAGACCGGTTTCCAGGGCGCCATGACTGAGATGTGCGAGTTCGTTCTGACGTTTCATCTCGGCAATGGTGTTTTGGCTGTCGTGCGCCATTTGTAACATGGCTTTCGCGGAGTCGAATGGATAAGGGCTACTGGCGCGGGTGCCGATCTTCAATGGCGCGACCAGTTTGTCGATATCCGAAAGCGTGCTGATGAAGCCGCCGCCGATCGAGAAATAGGTTTCGCTGAAAAGCACTTTATTGTCAGGAGAAACTAACTCGAAAATCATGCCATTGGGATGTTCTGCCAAAGGTTCGCCATAATCAAAAATCAAATGTTCATCTAACTGAAAGCCTAATCGGGTTTCTGGGTTGAGAGAAAGGGTATCTTCGGTTTTCAGGCTGTCATAGAGGGCCTTTACATCGCATCCGACCAATTGATGGGGGCGATAGCCATGTAAGCCGAGTAAAATCGCTCGATCAGTCGCATGGCCTTTTCCGGTAAATGCCAAAGAGCCTTTTAAGGTGCACCGGATAAAAAAGTCATTTGGAATGGATATGATGTCGCTACAAACATCTGACAGTTTGGTCATAAAGGCATTGGCGGCAGCCATTGGACCGACGGTATGCGAGCTGGAAGGCCCGATGCCGATTTTGAATAACTCTAAGGCGCTGATAAACATATCGCACTCTTCCTTGAATGGTTCAATTCAGTTTAAAAGAAGGTTCGGTAAGATTCAACGTTATAAATATTATGGAAAATGCGTAGTAAATTTTAAAAGGGAAGGATGAGGTCGGCGTCCGAGATTACTGCGTGATAATGCAATTTCTTCCGGACGACTTTGCCTCATATAAAGCGTTATCGGCGCGGCAGACCAAGCTGGTCGAATCGTCTTCTAGTTTGAATTGGGTGACGCCGAAACTGGCGGTTTTGTTACCGATGTCTGGAAAGTTTAAGGCTGAAATTACCTGACGAAGTGCTTCGGATAGACGCACCGCTTCGTCCAGATCGGTTTGTGGGAAGACGATCAAGAATTCTTCGCCGCCCCAGCGACCAATAGAATCCTGAGTGCGAATCCGTTGACGCAAGGTATCGGCAATGCCTTTAAGTACCTGGTCACCGATATGATGACCGAACGCGTCGTTGAGTTGCTTAAAGTAATCGATATCTACCATGGCGACCGAAAATGGTTGCCCACTCTGTTTTGCCTGTTCGATTTGGTCTTCCAAAAGCTGTTCGATTTTCCGGCGGTTACAAAGGCCGGTGAGCTGGTCGGTGGTCGCCTGAATCATCGCTTCTTCATGAGCCTGTTCCAACTCTTTGGTCACTTCTGAAATGAAATGGGTCAGCTTGGAAATGACCCGGTTGTGTTGATTGGCATAAGGGTCCGAAGACGAAGACGAATGCGTGTCTGCCTGTTTGGTGGAAGGTGTGGCAGGCGCCGGGCCTTCTCGCATCATCACGGCCACCAGCGTGGAATTGAGTAAGGAAATGTCGGCGGCGTGACCACGAAAAAACTCTCCATAGGTATAAAATCCGGTCGTCGGCGCAATGGCTTCAAAAGGCTCGGTTTCCTGAGCAATGCCTTCTTGCATGAGAAAACGGCGGCAGCCGCAGCTATACAAAAAAATACTTTCAGGAGACTGTTGCCGCAACCGGTCGACGATCTTTTCGGAGTGTTCGATAATCAGATCCGGGTTGCCATAACCGATGCGGAATTTCTCGCCTTCTTTGATGTCGGCGACAAACTGAAGGGCGCCCGCATCATCGACCGAAACCGGGATTCGTGCAAGCAGTTCGTTGTTGCGGGAAATCAGAAATGGAAACTCCAGGGCATTGAAATAAAAATCATCATCGGCGGGAATGCCCAGATAACGGCGATAAATTTCATAGGCAGGCTCGTGATCAACGCGTTTGACCGTCATATGATCGACTTCGGTGATGGTCATTTCCTTACTCAGAGGAATCCAGCCCAAATAGGTCTGGGTATCGATAGAAAGGTCCGAGCCGATAAAAGCGACCGCAACCACTCCGCAATCCAACGTTTCGCGTTGATGCAGGATTTTCGATTCGTCACCGATGTCATAGATTCCGGCACCGCCGCCAAAAACCGCGATGTTTTCATCCAGCCCTGACATGCCGTCGAAAACCTGAGCCATATCCAAGGTGATCGTCGTGCCTAAAAGTAAGGCTCCAGCCACAGGGCCATCCAAACTGTTGAGCGTTTGGCAAAGTGTTTTTCCCGCTTCCCTGGCAGAGGTTTCATGGCCGTTGACGACAAAGCTTTTCAGGCGAGTATTTTTAAAGCAACTGACACTGATGACGGTGGCGTCGGCGATGGTTTGACCGTGATTGATTTCTCCGGCAGTGGTGGTGCCGATGACCGTCGCTTTGGGACATTGTTGTTCAATTTTTTCCAGCAGGGTGTTCAGCCAGCTTTCCTCTGAAGAAGCGGAAAAGATTTGAACCAGTATGGCATCGGAATTCTGATATTCGATGCAGAGGTCGTCTTTTGTCAGAAAGCCATTCAACTCATCCAGATTGTTGATGACGCGGGAAAAAGTCTTCATAAAGTCCTTTTATTGAAGCGGGTTGTTTGGCCAAACCGAATCAGTTTATAGTGAGGAATAATACGAATCAACCTAATTATTTTAGGGATTATGGGTATTTGATTTTTAAAGGTAGGAACCGCGTCGTTCAAATCACTTACCCATTATCCTAACCGATGAAAATCGCAAATTAAACCGAATTTTGCCCCCAGCCTGGTAGATTTTGATCGGGTTTCGGGTAAACTGCAGACAGACACTTGAGATGAGGAGAAAGCATGGCCGGAGCCGGATTGTTAGCGCTAATTGACGATATCGCCAGTTTGCTGGACGACGTTTCCCTGATGTCCAAGGTCGCCGCCAAGAAAACGGCCGGCGTACTGGGCGACGATTTGGCGTTGAACGCGCAACAGGTCAGCGGCGTCAAAGCCGACCGCGAGTTACCGGTGGTCTGGGCGGTGGCAAAAGGCTCGTTTCTCAATAAATTGATTCTGGTGCCGCTGGCTTTACTGTTAAGTGCCACCTTGCCCTGGCTGATTACGCCACTGTTGATTATTGGCGGAGCGTATCTTTGTTATGAAGGGGTCGAGAAACTCGTTCATGACTGGCAACACCGAACGGCCCCCGAACACTCTTCGCAGCCCCCAAAATTGCCGGAAGATCTGGTTGCCTATGAAAAAGACAAGATCAAAGGGGCGATTCGCACCGATTTCATTCTGTCGATCGAAATCATTGTCATAGTGCTCGGAACTGTGCAGGAAGCCGATTTCCTGACGCAGGTGATGGTGGTGTCCTTGGTCGCCATTGTCATTACCATTGGGGTCTATACTTTGGTGGCGGGCATCGTCAAATTCGACGACGCCGGGTTGGCGCTGATTGAACGCGGCGGCCCCGAAGGGTTCGGGCGTTTCAAAACACAGATGGGGCAGCTCATTCTCTATCTGGCGCCGAAACTGATGAAAGCCTTGTCAACGATCGGCATGGTGGCGATGTTTCTGGTCGGTGGCGGCATTCTGGTGCATGGCGTGCCTTGGTTGCATCATCTATTGCAAAGCCTGACCGCCGACATCAGCGGTTTATTGGGTTGGGTCTTGCCGATCCTGTTTCATATCACCGTCGGTTTGATTCTCGGTGCCAT
>JAWVWZ010000064.1:0-7451 GCA_033723505.1 Hydrogenovibrio sp. | reverse complement strand
TGCTTCATCTTATAGAAAATCCCCAGATCGGTGGCAACAATAAATTGCTGGTCGGGCAGGTTCTGCACCGCTTCGATCATCACCCGCGTCGAACCGACAACGTCGGCCAGATCGACAACCTCTTCCGGAGATTCGGGGTGCACCAACACTTTGGCATCGGGATACTTTTCTTTCAGTTGTTGCAACTCATAAACCTGGAACTCGTTATGGACGATACAGTGGCCTTGCCACAAAATCATGTCGATGCCGGTTTCTTTCTGAATCCAATGTCCCAGATGACGATCCGGCGCCCAGATGATTTTCTCACCCTGCTCCTTAAGATGGTTGACGATCTCCAGAGCATTCCCGGAAGTCACCACCCAATCGGCAATGGCTTTCACCTCGACACTGGTGTTGGCATAGACCACGACGGTATGATCCGGATATTGGTCGCAAAACGCCTTGAATTCTTCGGCAGGACAGCCGACATCCAATGAACAGGTCGCCTCCAGATCCGGCATCAACACTTTCTTTTCCGGGCTGAGCATTTTCGCGGTTTCACCCATAAAGCGAACGCCGCAGACCACCAGCATATCCGCATCGGATTGTGCGCCAAAATTGGCCATTTCCAAGGAATCGGCTACCTTCCCGCCGGTTTCTTCGGCCAAGGCCTGCAGGTCTGCATCGACGTAATAGTGCGCGATCAACTGTGCGTTTTTGGCTTTCAAAAGCGCTTTGATTTTATCTTTGAGATCTTGTTTTTCTGCTTCACTCAGGGGCGCAGGAAGGGTTGCCGACTGGGCGAGCAAGTTGATTCGACCCGATAACTCAATCGGAATCGTCTGGGCCAAATTTGATTTCGATGACGACATAGGAAAACCTTTGGGCTTAAAGCAACGGCACCAGACGTCCGAACTTTTCTCGGACATCAAGATGCGTCATTACTTCTATTTTAATCAAATCTTGAAAAGTGTGAACGATTTAATCGCTTAACTTTCCTTTTGATCACGGGAAGGTTTACGGAAACGTAAATCCAGCTCGGCAAGTTGTGCATCGTCCACCAGGCCAGGGGCTTCGGTCAACATACACGCGGCAGATTGCGTTTTCGGGAAGGCAATGACATCACGAATGGACTCACGATTCGCCATCAGCATCACCAAGCGATCCAGACCGAATGCCATCCCGGCATGCGGCGGACAACCGTATTTCAAAGCATTCAACAAGAAGCCGAATTTCTCTTCAGCCTCTTCATCGGAAATGCCCAGCATTTTCAATACGGCCGCCTGCATATGGGTATCGTGGATACGCACGGAACCACCCCCCACTTCGATACCATTGATAACCAGGTCATAAGCACGAGACAGCATCTGTTCCGGCGAATCATGATTGAGAATTTCTTCGGTTGTTGCTTTCGGCTGAGTGAAAGGATGGTGAATCGCCGTCATTCTTGCCGTCTTTTCGTCCATTTCGAACATCGGGAAATCAACAACCCAGACAGGCGCCCATTCTTTTTCAATCATATCCAGGTCTTCACCGATCTTACAACGCAATGCCCCCAGCGCTTCGTTGACGATTTTCGCCCTGTCTGCACCGAAGAAAACGATATCGCCGTCTTCTGCACCGACGCGCTCCATAATCGCCATCGCCTGTTCCGGGAAGAACTTCACGATCGGCGACTGCAAGCCTTCCAAGCCAGCAGACAAATCATTGACTTTGATATAAGCCAAGCCTTTGGCGCCGTAGATGCCGACGAATTTGGTATAGTCGTCAATCTCTTTACGGGAAAGCTTGCCTCCCTGAGGTACTCTCAAAGCAGCAACACGCCCCATCGGATCTTTGGCCGGGCCGGAGAAAACCTTAAATTCAATATCCTGCAACAGATCGGCAACATCGACCAACTGCAACGGAATTCGTAAATCCGGACGGTCGATACCGTATTTCTCGATTGCTTCGGAATAAGGCATGCGCGGGAAGTCATAGTCGAAATTCACATCAACCGCTTCGCGGAAAATCGTTTTGGTCAGCCCTTCCATCATATCCATCACCTGCTCTTCGGTCATGAACGAGGTTTCGATATCCAACTGGGTGAATTCCGGCTGACGGTCGGCACGCAAATCTTCATCACGGAAACAACGCGTAATCTGATAATAACGATCGAAACCGGACATCATCAACAACTGTTTGAACAACTGTGGAGACTGAGGCAATGCAAAGAATTTATTCGGATGTGTACGGCTTGGCACCAGATAATCACGCGCCCCTTCCGGCGTTGACTTGGTCAGAATCGGCGTTTCGATGTCCATAAAACCGTTGTCGTCCAGGTAACGACGCATTGAACGAGTCACCTGGTAACGAGTGCGCAAAGTCTTTTGCATCTCGTCACGGCGCAAATCCAGATAACGGTAGGTCAAACGCACTTCTTCAGAGATGTGCTTATCATCCAACTGGAACGGAATCGGCTCGGCGCTGCTCAGAATCTCAATGCTGTCGGCAACGATTTCGATCTTACCGGTCACCATTTTCGGATTAATGGTTTCAGGCGTCCGCCCGCAGACCGTGCCTTCAACTTTCAATACGTACTCGGAACGCACTCTTTCCGCTTTAGAGAACTTATCTTCGTCGTCCGGATTCACTACTACCTGCACAAGCCCTTCACGATCACGCAAATCGATAAAAATGACGCCACCATGATCTCGACGTCTATGCACCCAACCTGAAACGGTGACTTTTTGGCCTTCAATTGCTTCTGTAACTTGTCCACAGTAGTGTGTACGCATCATCTGTTTTTTACCTTTGTACTTAAATTTTAGTTATTTTTCTGTCTTCGACTTATCGGTGATGGTTGCATCCAGTATTTCCGCCAGTGAATCGCGTTCTTCGGAAATATCCGAGTCCTGACGGATCACCACATGCCCAGGCCAGTTCGGCACCACCACGCCGCCGGAAATGACCATTTTCAACGCGTCTTCGACGCTCATATCCAGCTCAATAATTTCGTTTTTCGACGCCATGATAAAAAACCCGGAAGTCGGGTTCGGCGTCGTCGGGATAAACAAGTTGACCACTTCGTTCACCCCGGTTTTCATCTGCGCTTCGCCCTGCGTCAAGCTGGTCTGAAACGCCAATGTCCATAACCCGTTACGCGGGTACTGGATCAAGTAAGCCTTTTGAAAAGTCTCCGCACCGGCACCGAATAGTGCTTCGGCGATTTGTTTGACCGCATTGTAAATCGAACGCACCAGCGGAATTTTCGCCAGCAGGATTTCCCACCATTTAAACAGGTAACGTCCGAAGAAATTCGCCACCAACATCCCGGTAATCAGAATCAGGAAGAAAGACAAAATGATTCCAAAGCCGGGGATATTGAAGCCTAGCAAGGCTTCCGGGCGCAAATGCTCCGGCAACAACAACAGGCTTTTATCGAACAGATTGACCAAAAAGATCAATGCCGCGATGGTGACCCCTAACGGCAGCCAAACTAATAAACCTGCAATTAAATATCGTTTAATGAGAGACATCGGCTTACTCAAAAATAAAAAGGACGCATTATTATATAAGAATTAAGCAGTTTGAATGAAATTAAAAGAAAAATCCACTGGTTTCGATGAAAAAACCGCCGAAATCCCCGATATTGTCGAATCCGCGAGATCAACCGGCAAAACACGCTTCACGCCATGCCATGATTCGTGCAAACCATGTCAAAATCCATTACCATTCCAAGTAATTCGAATCTCAAACCTAATGAATCTTTGCATGCAGAATCCACAAACCGTATTTATCACCGGATGTTCCACTGGAATCGGCTACCATGCCGCCACAACCCTTCACCAACAAGGTCACCGTGTCATCGCCGCCTGCCGACAACCTGAAGATGTCGAACGCCTGCGTGCAGAAGGCCTGACTTGTCTGCAACTGGATCTGGCGGATTCCACTTCCATCCATCAAGCGGTCGAGACTTTGATCGAACTCACTGACGGACAGGTAGACGTGCTTTTCAACAACGGCGCATTCGGCTTGCCCGGGGCCGTCGAAGACCTCAGCCGGGAAGCAATGCGCTACCAGTTCGAGACCAATGTATTCGGCACTCAGGAATTGACCAATTTGATCGTGCCGCTGATGCGGAAAAACGGGCATGGCAAGATCATCTATAACAGCTCGATTCTCGGATTCGCCGCCATGCCCTATCGCGGCGCATACAATGCCAGTAAGTTCGCCATCGAAGGCTTTGCCGACACCCTGCGTCTGGAACTGAAAGCCGACAACATCCAAGTCAGCCTGATCGAACCTGGGCCGATCATTTCGCAATTCCGTAACAACGCTTACAAACAGTACCAGAGATGGATTGCCGGCAAACCAAGCGCCCACCAGGCAAACTACCAGGCCATGGTCGACCGCTTGGAGACAGAGGGCCCCACCGCCCCCTTCACGCTTGGCCCGGAAGCCGTTACCCGAGCCGTCGAACATATCCTGACGGCCAGAAGACCTAAAATCCGCTACCCGGTCACCGTGCCGACCCATGCTTTCGCCTGGCTGAAACGTCTGCTGCCGAATCGCTGGCTGGATTTTCTGCTGATCAAAGCGGGCGGAGATGGGAAACGTTAGCCCTTTCCCATCGACACTGCGATCCCTGCTGCTTGCCGGGATGGTTTTCTGCTGCCTGGGAATTCACGCGCCTGAAACGCTCGCCGCGCCGTCTGCCGAGCACCGTCCTAAAGTCGGCCTGGTGCTGGCCGGCGGCGGTGCCAGAGGGTTAGCGCATATCGGCGTGCTCAAAGCGCTGGAAAAACAACACATCAAAATCGACTATATCGCCGGTACCAGTATGGGCGCATTGGTCGGCGGGCTTTATGCCGCCGGACTGTCGGTCAAACAGATCGAAAATTTCGCCACGTCGATTGACTGGGACAGCACCTTCAACGACGAACCGATCCGCTACTATCAATCTTTCCGTCGAAAACGTCAACAGTTCGAATACTTCATTAAAGGCGAAGTTGGCATGAAAAACGGTAATCTGCTGTTGCCGTCCGGCGCACTGCAAGGTCAAAAACAAGACCTGTTGCTGGAAAGCCTGTTGCTCAACACCACCCACTCCCGAAATTTCGATCGACTTCGCATACCCTTTCGCGCCGTGGCAACCGACATCACCACCGGCCAACCCTATATCCTGAAACAGGGAAATCTGGCACACGCACTTCGCGCCAGCATGTCGGTTCCCGGCATTTTCGCTCCGGTCGAAATCGACGGCCACCTGCTGGTGGATGGCGGCATCACCAACAATACGCCGGTCAGTGTGGTCAGAAACATGGGCGCGGACATCGTCATCGTGTCCGATATCCATGACGAACGTTCCAAAAAAGACAAGCTGAAAAACTTCCTCGACATCGCCAACCAGTTGATCACCGGCCTGACCCTCAATAATACACTGGCACAGCTGGCCACGCTTAAGCCGAAAGACATTGTCATCCGTCCCAACCTGAACGACATCGGCTCCGCCGATTTCGCCAAAGCTGCGACCATCATTGATGCGGGCGAAACCGCCACGGAACAACCGGCAATGCAACAGGCGCTGCGTCCCTATGCGGTACAACAGGCTTTTCCGCCAAAATTGCCGAAGCCGCCCTCCCTGCTGGTCAATCAAATTCAAATCGACAATCAAACCGCCATTGCCGAGGCCGTCATTCGCAGTCACCTGCACCAGAAGGTCGGCCAGCCTCTCGATCGAACCCAATTGGAAAGCGACTTGACCTTCCTCTATGGCTTGGGGTTTTTCAAAAACATTTCCTATGATTTCTTTCAAGAAAACCATCAAGGCATTTTACGCATCCACACCACCGAGCCTGACTGGGGACCGAATTTCTTCAAACTCAAATTTAACCTGGCATCCAACCTCGCCGACCAGACGTTGTTCAATCTCGGCTTGCGACACATCTATATGCCGGCGAATGATTTAGGTGCGGAATGGCGAAATGAAATTCAAATCGGCGAAGAGAAAAAGCTCGGCACCGAATTCTATCAGCCGCTGGATGTGCAGCAACGTTATTACTGGAAACCTTTCGCGACCTATGACGACCGTAACTACACTCTGACCAGTGATCAGTTCGGCCCCTTGTCACTGGACTTCGAAAAACAACGGATTCGCACCGGCATGGATTTCGGCATCAATCTCTCGACCAACAGCCGCTTATCCACCGGCCTTTTCTATGAAGACGGGCAACTGGTCGTCGGTAGCAAGACCCGAAACGAAACCATCGACAAATACCACCATACCACCGGCACCGTTGCTTTTGAACATGACAGCCTCGATCAGGTCTCTTTTCCGTCCAAAGGCAACCTGTTCGAAGTGCGTCTCTCCGCTTTGACAGCCGACCTCTATCATCCGGACCCGATCCGCAGTGATCAGGCAAAGCTGTCGCAATATTTCAGTTGGCAACGCCACACGGTGAACCTGTATGCTGAATATGCCAATATCCTGACGAATACGCCTTCCGCCAATACCGAATTCTATACGCTCGGCGGCTTCCAGCACCTATCCGGTTTTCGCGAGAACGAACTGCTTGGCAATAAAATCGCCTTTGCACGACTCAAATACCAATACCGCCTGTTCGGCAGCTCCAGCAACCTGATCAACTTCCCGGTCTATGTGGGCACCACACTGGAAGCGGGCAATGTCTATGGCGACTTCGAACACCAGGGCAGCATCGACTGGAACAACACCAAACAGGCCGGCAGTCTGTTTATCGGTATGAACAGTTTCGTCGGCCCCTTGTATCTCGCCTACGGCTACCACAACGCCCAGATTCAATCCCTATATTTCTATTTCGGCCGGGACTTCGACTGACGCGCTGTCGAGTAGGCATAAAAAAAGCGCGACCCCTGCCTGGCAGATTCTGGTCGCGCTTTTAAATACCGTTAAAAGGCGTTTTTTGGATTATTCGTCTTCGACTTCGACGTTATGGTAGATTTCCTGTACGTCGTCACAGTCGTTCAACAGATCGAGGAAACGCTCAAAGGTTTCCAGCTCTTCCCCGCTGAGCATCGTGTAAGTCTGCGGAATAAAAGTGATCTCATCCGTTTCGAAGGTTAAATCCGGCAAAGCGTTCAACAAAGCGGTTCTTGCCTTGAAGTATTCATTCGGCGGCGTCAATACACGCACCAGCCCATCTTCAGTTTCAATATCGGCGACATCGACATCCGCTTCCATCAGAATCTCCAGAATCGCGTCTTCGTCGTCATGAGCGAATTCAAAAACCGCCCGATGATCAAACATATGCGCCGTGGTGCCTTGAGTCCCCAACTTGGCGTTGACCTTATTGAACACGCCTCGCACTTCCCCGAATGTACGGTTGTTGTTGTCGGTCAGACAATCGACAATCAACATACAACCGCCAGGCCCGAAGCCTTCGAAACGCACCGTGACGAAATCTTCGCCGCCAGCGCCTGAAGCTTTTTCCAGTGCCTTATCGATCACGTGT
>JAWVWZ010000063.1:0-7488 GCA_033723505.1 Hydrogenovibrio sp. | reverse complement strand
GCGTGGGTCATATGATAGGTCATATCAAACTCGGCCCCCATGATCGTGGCATCTTTGTTGACATAAATGTTTTGCGTGCCGGTCAAGGAAGTCGCCGATGGTTGGTTTTTGGCGTAATCACGCAAAATATAGTCTTTGACCTGATCGTAGTAAACGTTGGCACTCCAGTTCATCTTGGCAACGTCCTGAGCAACTCCAATGTCCAACTGACCGTGTTTCTCCGGTTTTAAGTCAGGGTTTCCGATCCAGTCGTTTTTCGCCATGAAACGTTCGGTTTCATCGGCGGTGCGGGTGGTTAGGCTGACACCGGTAAACCAACTCATGCCTTTCGACAGCGTCTGCTCATAACGCAACAAGCCATTCCAATTGGTTTCTTCGATTTTGGTTTTGCCCGAATAGCCGGTGTATTTGCTGTAGAGGTTGACAGGTTTGGTGCCTTGGACGCTCATCATGCTCCAGTCCGCTGTATCGTAGGCTTTTTTCGCTTCCGCGGTGACCTGGTCAACACGCACGCCGTAAATCAGGTTTTGCGAATCCGATAAAGCCGTATTGGCTTGAGCGAAAATTCCGTTCTGGTCGGTATGAACGTCCGGCCACATCAGCCAGGCTGACAAATCATTGCCCCGGTTATAGGCGGTGGCATTTTTGATGACCGACTGAAGCTGGAAGCCATAATCCAATTTGGTGTTGCCGATCAAGTTGGTCAGTTTGATTTTTGCGCCCTTGGCTTTGGTGTCCGACAGGGTTTCCATTTTCATGGTTGCTGTGAAAGGGCGAAGTTCATAGTTGTTCATGACATGATCGACCGAAGATTGATAAAGATCGACCGCAATCCCATCCAGCTGTCCATCAGTTTGACCGCTGGACAAATCTTTGCCGCGATATTTCAGACGATAGATATTGCCGTCGGATTTCGGCGAGTCCATCTGCGCGCCGGAATAAAGGGCATCGGTGGTGTAGCTTTTTTCGTAAGAGAACTTCAATTCGTGATGTTCGTTCGGTGTCCAACCCAGGTCGATGTGGCCTTGTTGGGTGGTATAGCTGGAAGGCACCGTGTCGCCATTGCCGTCTTTGTAATTGTTGGCTTCTTTTTGACTGCCTTGCAACACGACGTATCCTTTTTCGCCAACCGCCTGAACTTCCGCATTGGCATCATAATTCATGATGTTGGATTTCAGAACGGAGAGTTTGCCGGAAACCGGTTTTGCCGGATCATACTTCGGCGTTTCTCTTTCGAACAAGACGGTCCCGCCGGAACCGCCAGCACCATATTCGACAGAATTCACCCCTTTGATAACGGTGACCTTGTCATAGCTGCCGGTTTCGGCATAAGACGTTGGCGGATCCATACGGTTCGGGCACCCGCCTTCGATTTTCGCGCCGTCCAACAAAATATTCAGTTGTGATTGGGATTGGCCGCGAATAACCGTGTCCAGGCCATGCCCGCCCATACGGCTGGCATCGACGCCATTGATCTGGCGTAAAACACTGCCGGTTTCCGAGTTGCCGGTGTTGCCCAAGGAGCTTTCGTCATAGGTTTCGGACTGAGCGGCTTTTTTGATCTCGGTTGAAGAAACCGGGATGGTGTCGAGCTTGGTGGCTTCGGCCAAAACGGTTTGTGGCGCGGAGACGGCTAATAAGCTGTTGATTGCGATCCAAAGGGGTGTTTTTTTCATGTGAATCCTTAGTTTGAGGTTTTAAAAATTGTGTACCGGTGTTAAAACTCTATTTCAGAGTTCTCGCCGAATTATTTTTTCGGGTATTCTAAGAGGTATTGTTTTTGAAAGAGTTGAAACATTCAGTTAATTTCGATGAAGCTTGACGACAAGCTGTCGACAAAGTGAAGAGAGTCTGAATGCCTTGAGGTGTATCAATTTTTAAAGGGGTTGGGGCTTTGCTATAATGCAGAAATCACATTTTTTATCGTTAGGATTTTTATGCCTGAAAAAATATTAAGACAGGTCTTATCTGTTCCCGTCTATGAAGTTGCCGAACAAACGCCTTTGGATAAAGCGCCGCTGATTTCTCAGAGAATGCGAAACCAGGTCTGGTTGAAAAGAGAAGACCTTCAGCCTGTATTTTCGTTTAAATTGCGCGGCGCCTATAATCGGATGGTGCAATTGACGGAAGATGAAAAGGCTCGAGGGGTTGTGACGGCTTCCGCCGGCAACCATGCGCAGGGCGTCGCCTTGTCCGCGAGCAAAATGGGCATAGAAGCGACGATTGTCATGCCGCGAACCACGCCTTTGATCAAGGTCAATTCGGTACGGAATCTCGGCGGTAAAGTCGAACTTCACGGCGATACCTATGATGAAGCGTCCGCTTTTGCGAAGAATCTTTGTCGGGAAAATGGCCTGACCTATATTCCGCCTTATGACGATGAACGGGTTATTGCCGGGCAAGGCACCATTGCCTTGGAATTGTTGCGCCAGGGCAAGGATTGGGATGTCATTTTTGTGCCGGTCGGCGGCGGCGGCCTGATTGCCGGTGTATCTGCCGTGATCAAGCAGGTTTCGCCAAACACTCGTATCGTCGGTGTCGAGCCTGAAGATGCGGCCTGTATGACAGCGGCATTGAAAGCGAATAAACGCGTCGTTCTCGATTCGGTCGGCTTATTTGCTGATGGCGTTGCGGTGGCTCAGGTCGGGAAAATTCCTTTTCGCATCGCCAAAACCTGTGTCGATGAAATGGTGACGGTGAAAACCGACGAGATTTGTGCTGCAGTCAAGGATATCTTTGAAGATACTCGTGCCATTGCCGAGCCGGCCGGAGCCTTGGCACTGGCCGGAATGAAAAAGTTTGTCGAGGAGAAAGGCGTTTCCGGGTTGAATTTGGGGGTGATTGTCAGTGGCGCCAATATGAATTTCGATCGTTTGCGTCATATTTCCGAAAGAACCGAACTGGGAGAAAAACGGGAAGCGATTTTTGCCGTCACCATCGATGAAACGCCCGGTAGCTTCAAAAAGTTTTGTCAACTTCTGGGTGATCGACGTGCAATCACCGAATTCAACTATCGCTATTCGGATACGCATAAAGCCGTGGTCTTTGTCGGTGTCCGTACCGAAGGGGGCGCGGCGGAAAAAGAGCAGCTCATGAAGCAGATGGCGAAAGCCGGTTATACCTATGAGGATATGACCGATAACGAGATGGCCAAGCTGCATTTACGTTATATGGTCGGCGGGCATGCAAAAGGGATCGACAACGAAATTCTGTATCGCTTCGAGTTCCCGGAAAGACCCGGCGCGTTGTTACAGTTTTTGATTCAAATGTCGGTTGAATGGAACATCAGTTTGTTCCACTATCGGAATCATGGCGCTGCCTATGGCAGAGTTCTGGTGGGGGTGCAGGTGCCGCCCGAGCAGCATGAAGATTTTGAGGCTTATCTGAAAAGCCTGGGGTATCCATACTCTTCAGAACAGGATAATATCGGCTATCAGCTGTTTTTACGGCCAGTTAAATAGGTTTATCCCCCAGCCTGGCAGATTTTGGTTCTGAATGCTCAGGGGATGGATTGTCAATCCGGTCTCTATTTTGCTTGTCGTTTTGTCGAGATTCTGACGTTAAGAAAAGCTCGTAAGGTCAGTCAGGCAAAAATAAAAGTGTTAGAGGGACACGGATGATCCATATTTTCAGGCTGTATGATAATGATCGGTGCGATTTTCTCGATTTCGATGACGAGGATGCCCTGGTGGAAACCTTTATGCAGGAACGCAATCCTTTGCAGTATGACTGGCAGACGATTCCGATCAAGCTGGCGTTGAAAGACGAAGAAAGTATGGTCGAGCATCAAGCGCTTCAAAAAATGGCGAAGCGTGGCGATACGACCGTGATTCGAGTGACCACCAATGGCAAGGGAACCTGGTATTCGCCGTCTGCGGTATATGAAAAGGGGATTCCGACCCTGTATCGTGTCGCGTTAAGCTATTTTACCGACCCGGCCAAAGAGCACCGCATCACCAGTCACCACCACGAAATTTTCGATATTTTACAAGACGATCGTTTCAGTTCGCTCAGCAGAAAACTTTTCTTCAATATCCTCAATCGGGTCAAAGCCTCGAAATGCGAGCGACGCCTGGACCTCTATGTCGATTATAACCTGAGCAAGTTGAAAAACTATGGGGTGACCATGCAGCAAATCGAGGGCACCTATATCGAAATCAAGGATATGGTGGAAAACACGGAAATCTCTTGTCCTTACTACAGTGAATTTCTCCATCAGTTGCTTGAAGTTTGTATTAAAAAAGAAAAGGAATTGATCGGCGAAAACCGGGTGTATGTCAAAGAATTTTGAGAAAAACCGGTCGATCTCTGTGGGAAAACCATCTAATTTTGTCTCTAGGGGGAAAAGGGAGTAAAATAATGGCATTTTAATCCCCTACGAAAATCTGATTTCATTTTATGCAAAGCTTTATCAAAAAAGTTGCTTCATTTTTATTACCGACCTCAAACCCTCCGATTGTCAGCCGAGAAAAACACCAGCTTAAAATCATTCCCAGAAAAGAACACGGCATTTCCCGCAAGCGCATCGATAAAGCGGCGTTGGATGTTTTATATGGTTTGAAAAGAGCCGGATATGATGCTTATCTTGTCGGAGGGGCGGTGCGGGATCTTTTGCTGGGGCTTGAACCCAAAGATTTCGATATTGTGACCAATGCCGAACCTGAGCAGATCAAAGCGGTTTTCAGAAGCCGTTGCCGCCTGATCGGCAGACGCTTCCGTTTAGCCCATGTCTATATCGGACGAACCATGATCGAAGTGGCGACCTTTCGCGGCGACAGCGAGGCCGACAGCCAATCCGGCAAGTCCTCCAGAAAACAATTGAATCATACTCGGGCGGTCGATGCCTCCGGGCGGCTGATTCGCGACAACGTTTATGGCGACATTGATGAAGATGTCTGGCGCCGTGATTTCACGGTCAATAGCCTCTACTACAATATTAAAGACTTTTCGATTCTGGACTACACCGGGGCCACCGACGACATCAAGAAAGGGCAGTTAAGATTAATTGGCGATCCGGCCACTCGCTATCGGGAAGATCCTGTGCGGATGATTCGGGCCATCCGTTTCGCCGCCAAGCTGGGCTTTGAGATCGAGTCGTCAACCAAAGCGCCGATATATGAAATGGGGCCGCTGCTCAAAGAAGTTTCCCATGCCCGAATGTTCGAAGAAGTGTTGAAACTGTTCCATAGCGGAGTGGCCATTGAGGTGTTCGAGAAACTTCGACATTTCGGTCTGTTTACATACATTTTCCCGCAGACACATCATATTCTTTCCGAAGAAGATCAAGGGTTTCCGCGGATGGTGGTGATTGAAGCCTTGAAGAGTACTGATGCCAGAATTCAATCCGGCAAGGGCGTGAATCCATCTTTCTTGTTTGCGGCCATGCTATGGGAGCCGATGCTTCAGCGTCGCGAGCAACATCTGGCGGAAGGGTTTTCACCTCAGGATGCGATGTTTGCCGCGGCCAATGACGTGATCGAACAGCAGATTTATTCCACTTCGATTCCGAAGCGCTTTACTGCACAAATCAAAGAAATTTGGAGTTTGCAGTTCAGGCTGCCAAAACGTTCCGGTGCGAGGGCTCAGAGATTGTTCGAACACCCTCGTTTCCGTGCTGCCTACGATTTTATGGGCATTCGACTGGCGGCAGGAGAAGAGTCTCTGAAAGAAGTGTTTGACTGGTGGACGGATTACCAGGAAAAGGATGCCATCGAGCAGGTGGCGTTTGCCAATGACTTGAGGACCGAAAAACGTAAACGTAAACCGAGAAGAGGGCGAAACCCTTATCGCAAGCGTAAACCGAGAGATGAAAACGCCTCGGCCGGAGAGTGATATGGCGGTTGCCTATATCGGTATCGGCAGCAATCTCGATGATCCGGCGCTGCAGGTGCGCCAAGCCATTGAGTCATTGAATGATCTGCCGAAGACACGGTTGTTAAAGGCTTCTTCTTTATATGGGTCAAAGCCACAAGGGCCGCAGGATCAACCGGATTTTATCAATGCCGTTGCCAGTATCGAGACCGATTTATCCCCATTGGATTTGTTGTTGGCGCTACAGCAACAAGAGCAGCAACAAGGTAAAATCAAAAAACGTCACTGGGGAGAGCGAGTGATCGATTTGGATATCTTGTTGTATGACGATGTGGTGTTGGATCAAGCGGACTTGATCCTGCCGCATCCGCAAATCGATCAGCGGGACTTTGTTTTATTGCCATTGCAGGAAGTCATGGCCGACAGAGAAATTCCTGGAAAAGGCTCGCTCTCCGATTTGATTGCCGCTCTGCCGATAACCTATGTCTATCCTTTGAATCAGACTCATTAAGTGAATGCCATGAAAATAACGCTATCCAAATTGAAGAAAATGAAGCAGGCCGGTCAAAAGATCGCCTGTTTGACTGCGTATGACGCCACCATGGCACATTGGTGCAATGAAGCGAAAGTCGAGGTCATTCTGGTCGGGGATTCCCTGGGCATGGTGGTACAAGGGCAGGATACGACGTTGCCGGTTTCGTTGGAAGAGATGACCTACCATACCCGACTGGTTCAGCGAAAAAATACGCATGCCTGGTGCATTGCCGATCTGCCGTTTTTATCGGATTTTGATGTGCCTTCCGCCATTCGTTCGGCCGCAGCGCTAATGAAAGAAGGGTTGGCGAATATGGTCAAACTGGAGGGCGGTCAGAGGGCATTACCAATTGTTGAAGCGTTATCGAATATGGGTGTGCCGGTTTGCGGGCACTTGGGATTGCTGCCACAATCGGTGGAAAAAAATGGTTATCGTGTGACCGGCCGAGATGAGGCCTCTGCCAATCGATTGATGGCGGATGCTTTGGCACTGGAAAAAGCCGGCGCTGAAATGCTGGTTTTGGAGTGTGTGCCTTCGGCTTTGGCGAAGAAAATTACCGATGCCGTTTCCATGCCGGTGATTGGAATCGGTGCTGGCAAAGAGACGGATGGTCAGGTTTTAGTGATGACCGATATTTTAGGCGTGACCATCGGCACGATGCCGAAGTTCGCCAAAAACTTTCTTGAGGCGTCTTCCGGTTCAATTCAGCAGGCCATCACGCTATATGTCAAAGAGGTCAAGCAGGGGGATTTCCCCAGCTTGGAACATTGCGTAGATTGAAGCATGATTGAAGTTAACCAGATTCAAGCGTTGCGCCAGCAGGTTTTGGCGTGGCGACGAGCAGGAGACCGTATCGGTTTTGTGCCGACGATGGGGAATCTGCATGCCGGCCATTTGAGCTTGGTCGATCAGGCGAAAAAAGTATCAGACAAGGTTGTCGTCAGTATTTTCGTGAATCCGTTGCAGTTCGGACCTGAGGAAGATTTCGATCGTTATCCGAGAACGCAGGAAGCGGATTGTCGGAAGTTGGTTGAAGCGGGGGTGGATATGGTGTTTCTGCCGTCCGTCTCGGAGATGTACCCTTCGGGCCAGGTTCAAACGCTGGTCAAAGCACCGGATATGTTGACGACCGTTTTGGAAGG
>JAWVWZ010000062.1:0-7508 GCA_033723505.1 Hydrogenovibrio sp. | reverse complement strand
GGCAGGACAAAGCCAATGGCTTCATGAACGCTTTTCAGTGTTTTCTGAGCCTGTTCCCGAGCTTCGTCGGCGCCTTTTTTCAGGATGGCTCTCAGCTCGTCTTCATTGGTGCGGATACGATGGTACTCTTCCTGAATCGGACGTAAGTATTCCACCACCAATTCGCCAAGCTCGACCTTCAGGTGACCATACATTTTGCCTTCGAAATGTTTGACGACATCTTCGATAGACTGGCCGCTGATCACCGAATAGATGGTTAACAGGTTGGAGACGCCCGGCTTGTTGTCTACGTCATAAGTGATTTCGGAGCCGGAATCCGTTTGTGCCTTTTTGAACTTCTTGATAATGGTTTTCGGGTCGTCCAGAAGCGCGATGAAATTGTTTTTGTTTTCATCTGACTTCGACATTTTGGATGTCGGGTCCTGCAAGCTCATGATTCGGCCACCGGAGGTTGCAGGCGGGATAAACGGCTCCGGCACTTTAAAGATTTCACGGTCGAATCGGTTATTGTAGCGGGTCGCTAAATCCCGGGTCAGTTCCAGATGTTGTTTCTGATCCGCGCCCACCGGCACCATTTCAGTTTGATATAGCAGAATATCCGCCGCCATCAGAACCGGGTAATCGAACAAGCCGACATTGATGTTTTGAGCATGCTTTTGGGATTTATCCTTGAACTGGGTCATACGGTTCAGTTCGCCCATATAGGTCGAGCAGTTGAGGATCCAGGCCAGTTCGGCATGCTCTGGAACGTGTGACTGGACAAAAACGGTGCTTTTACTTGGGTCAATCCCTGAAGCCAAATAGAGTGAAACAAAGTCCAAACTGCGCTTTGCCAGTTCTGCAGGATCCTGTTCGACGGTGATCGCGTGCATATTGACCAAAGAAAACAAGCATTGATAGTCATCTTGCATATTGACCCAGTTCTTAATGGAACCGATATAGTTACCGATCATTAAATCCCCCGAAGGTTGAATCCCACTAAAAAGAATTGGTTTGCTCATTTTCTCTTGTCTCACTTACGAATAGTTTGGTTAAAAGTTGGATAAGCCGCTTATTTTCCCACTTTTCACCGGCTTTGAAAAGTTCCTTCACCCGATATGGCGGCTTTAAAACAGAAAGGGCAGGATTTTAGCAGTTTTGTTTTGATAGTCTCGGTATTCGGCAAACCGTTGCACGAGAAGCTTTTCCTCATAATGCAGCTTGATCAACAGGTCGACTATCAGTATCAGGAAAGCCAACCAGCTGCTGATGCTTTGTGTTTGCAGCAGAATCGGCAAAAAGAACAACAGCAGGGAAGTGTACATTGGGTGGCGAATCCAGCGATAAGGGCCTTTGGTAACGAGTTTCGCATCGATGCGAGGGTCGGGAATGATGTTGAACCGTCCCAAGTGCATGACGGCAACCGCACTGATGCCGAGGAAAACGCCAAGCAGTTGTATTGCTAGCCCCGCAGGTTTCGTGGAGAGCCAGGGCTCGAAAGTGAATAACCAGCCGATGGCGGCAAACTGTATCGTGACGAGTCCGTAGGAGAGAATGGGGTGGATCGGCTTGGTCGGCATGAAGGTTTTTAAGGGACAAAAAAACCGCAATGAAGCGGTTTTTTTTGAAGCTTATTAACTAAACTTGAATTACTTCAAGCCAGAAACGTAAGCAGCAACGTTTTCGATGTCTGAGTCAGATAGACCAGCAGCCATAGGCGCCATCATAGAAGTCATAGGACCCATTTGCTCACCGTTTTTATATTTGTGAAGCAATTCAACAACTTTCTTAGCAGGAAGACCAGCTAGTTTTGGACCTACACCACCGTGAGCGTCTGCACCGTGACAACCAGCACAAGTAGCGAAAGTCGCTTCACCTGCTGCTGCATTACCAGCTGCTTGAGCAGTGGCACCGAAAAATACTACACCAGTAGTAGCTAGAGCAACTAATAGTTTTTTCATAATATGTACTCTCCTAAGCACTAAATAAAAATTCGGGTTTCACCCTGAGCGCCATTACATACGAAATGGCAATGTTAGTCAAGGTTGAAGTATTAAGTAAACCTGAAAAAAGACGATTATAGCAGGGTTTCAGGTCAGTAAAAAGTCAAAAAAGAAGATTTTTCATTCTGTTTTATCAAGGCATTAATTTGCGTTAATACCTTGATTTATAAGCAGATACTAATCTTCTTTTCGGATGCTGCTGGGCAGGTATCTTGCCGCGGCAATCAATAGCACACCGATCAAGATTGCAGTCAGGGTTCCAGACATGAATCCGATCAGAGAATGGTATTCAACGCCTTTTCGAACCACGCCCTCGGCCACCGTCATTTTACCGCCGAGGGTGGTTGCGTAAATGTCGGTTGTTTTGATGTGCTCATAGACCAGCGCAAATGCCCAAGCCCCCAACAGTCCACCTACGACGAAGAACAGGGCGTCTTTTCGGCCTTCTCCGGCAGCGGCCAGAGACGTTCCCGGGCAAAGTCCGCCAATCGCGAAACCGATCCCGAAAATCATTCCGCCGATCAAAACGCCGAGATAGGCGGCTTTAACACTGAAGTGTACGGCACCCGGTGCGACCGCATTGACGATGAACACCACAATGGAAGCCAGACCGATCGACAGCAGAATGGTTTTGGCCAACTTCAAATCGGTCAGTTTCAGCATGCTGATAATGCGGGTTGGGTTGGTTGCACCGATACGCTGAAGAACGACACCGAATGCACCACCTAAAATAATTGCCAGTAGAATTTCCATTTTTATCTCTCCTTAAGCTTTTTTGGTTTTTAGGCCGTAAACCAAAATGGCTGTTGGGATAGCCACCATAAAGACGCCAGCAGCAAACACATAGCCACTCACAGCCGTTTGTAACATGCCGCTGATCATGTGGCCGGATGTACACCCTCCAGCGAGACGGGCTCCGAATAAAGTAAAGAACCCGCCAATGAAGGCAAAGAGATAACGTTTTTTCGGATTGAAACCATAACGTTTTGCAAAGGCTTCCGGAACCTGCTTGTCTTCCTGCGTGGCTTTTGGGCCGCCAAACATCGACGAGAGCATTGCACCGATGATCATCGCCAGTACGAAGACGTAACTGTAGTTGATCGGATTGCTGGCATGCTTGGCATAGCTTCCGTGCGCTTTGTTAATGTAGTCGTTCGGACTGGAATATACTTTTTTACCGTCCTTTTCAGTGACATTGACGATATTGCTGTCCAGTGTCTTCCAAATGATTGTGTCGGTGACGACAAATTGAGTTGATACGCCAACCGGCTTAACAAGAATGATGGCCAATGCGGCAACCGCAGCTAGGGCGATCCCTCCTTTTAGCCAGTTTAATTCTCCTTTTGCAAGCATTTTCTTTAATCCTTTAAAAATTGAAAAGTATATTCTGGTGATAAGAATAAGTAGTCGATTATACTTATTCATAAAAGGGAGACGAATAAGTAATGTTGATGGTCAGATTTGGAATTTTAGTGCTGGTGCTGGCGGTGGTCAGTTGGTTGGTTCTGAAGGTCTTGGGACGTCCGGTACATTTCGGGTGGGTGCTGCTGTCTTGGGCATTCGCGATGATGGTCGTGGTGACCGCTTTCTACGGCATTTCCATTTGGGTGTCGGGGTTGAATAACTTTTAGCCGGTTTAGGTGGGGTTAGCCTTTTTCAGCCTCTGCAAACTCAGATAAAAGCCGTTGGAAACTATGATAGCGATTGTAGTCGATATCGCCCTTTTCTACGGCGGCTTTAATTGCACAGTCGGGTTCGTTCTGATGGGTGCAGTTATTGAATTTGCACTGGCCGAGAAAAGCGGCGAAGTCAGGATAGGCCTGCTCCAGTTCATGCAGCTCGCAAGGAGCGGGGCTGAACAGTCTGACGCCGGGGGAATCGATGATGTTGCCCGTTCTGCCATGAAACTCCGGCAGGTGGTAAAGGATGCTGTTGGTTGTGGTGTGCTTGCCAAGTCCGGTGGACTCTGAAAGCTTGTTGATTTTAATATCGATGTCGGGGATCAGTGCCTTGATCAGCGAGGACTTGCCCGCGCCGGAAGGCCCGACAAAAACGCTGTTCTTATCGGAGAGCTCTTCTCTTAAGTCATCCAGACCTTCCAGGGTTTCGGTGGAAACCGGATAGATGGGAATATCGAGCTCATCGTAAGGGATGAGCAGCTCGGCGATGGCTTCCCATTGCTCGTCACTTTCAATTAGATCCACTTTGTTGATGACCAGAATCACCGGCAAGGAAAGTTGATGGGCGACGACCAGATAGCGGTCGATCATGTCGGGGTGAATGCCGGGTTCGATCGGCGCGACGATTGCCAGCAGGTCGATATTGGCGGCAATCATTCGCGTTTGGCCTCTGAACCCCGGGCGGCTAAGCTCTTGCTTTCTTGGCTCAATCGCAATGACGACGCCGGAATGCGGTTCGATATCTGTCTGCCAGGTTACTTGATCGCCTGCGACCAGTTTGCCGAGGTGTTGGCGCACTGAACAATTGAAGAGTTCTCCTTCGCTGGATTCCACCAATATGCGTTTACCGAAATTGGTGATCACCAGGCCGGATTGAGGGGAGCCAAGCGAATCATTGGACGCAGAAGATGTCTCCGATGCGTCCGTCGTGTCGGAAAATCGGCGTTGGCGCTTTTCCGATACACGGCGTTTTTGTTGTTTGTTCAGTTTTCGCTTAGCCAAGGTCGTCTAGTCCAGCAGCGCATCAATTTTAGCCGCGACGATAAAATCATTTTGGCTGATGCCTTTGACAGCATGAGTCGTTAAAGTGATTTTACATTCGTTGTAGCCAAAACAGATCTCCGGATGGTGGTCTTCTTTGTGAGCAATCCATGTGACCGCGTTGACGAATGCAATCGTCTGGTGGTAGTTTTTGAACTTAAATGTTTTCTCGATATTCAAATAGTTCAAGGGCACTTCCCAGCCATCCATTTGCGCAACCAGGCTTTCGATGGTCGGAATGATCATGGGTTTGCTGCCTTTGGCAATCGGTTCGCAAGATTGGTCTTTTAGAGCGATTTCTTGAGTCATAAAGTCTTCCTGAATGTTTTATGAATTTAAACTTTTTAAATGATCGATTCGAATTTTTGCCGGCGGATGGCTGTCATGGTAAGCCGAGTAACTCGGATCCGGTGTCAAGCTGCTGGCATTATCCCGATACATTTTCAACAGTGCCGAAATCAGGTGTTCCGAGCCCACGGTTTCAGCAGCGAAAGCATCCGCTTCAAATTCGTGTTTACGGCTTTTCATGGCGCTGATCGGGCCGAGGAAAAAGAACAGGGTTGGAATGGCTGTCATAAATAATAATAAAGCTGCCGCCGGTGTCTGAGTGTCCATCCCCAAGCCTGTGTAGAACTCGGGCTGATTGACCAACCAGCCGAGAAACGCCAATCCAATCAGGCTCAATCCAAAAGATTCCAACATCCGCTTTTTGATATGTCCGTGTTTGAAATGTCCAAGTTCATGGGCCAGAACCGCTTCCACCTCTTCCGGTGTCAGCTTGTCCAGTAGAGTGTCGAAAAACACAATACGTTTGTTTTTTCCGAATCCGGTGAAGTAGGCGTTGCCGTGACCAGAGCGGGAAGAACCATCCATGACGAAAATACCGTTGGACTCAAACCCTGTTCTTTCCAACAGGTTTTCGATGCGATCCTTCATTTCACCGTCTTCAAGCGGTTTGAATTTGTTGAAAATCGGAGCAATCCATTTTGGATAAGCCCAGAGGAGCAACAGGTTGAATATGACCCAGATGACCCAAGTATATAACCACCATGCTTGATCAAAAAACAGAGTCATGATCTTGACGACCACCCAGGTCAGAGGCAGGCCGATTGCTAAAGTGAGCGCCCATTGCTTGAGCAGGTCGCTGACGAACTTTGCCGGTGTCATCTTGTTGAAGCCGAATTGCTCTTCAATTTTAAATGTCGAAATCCAGGCAAAGGGCAGGTGCAACAAGGATAAAAACCAGATGGTCGAAAGCAGGAAGGCGACGTCCCGCCAAATCGGTTGTATGTCAGTTGCCAGCCAGTAGTTGTAGATTTCCTGAAATCCACCGCCGATGGTCATGAACAGTAACACGGCAGCATCAAAAAAGAGCATGAAGCGGCTAAGCTGAAGCTTGGCTCTGGAATAGTTGGCCGCTTTTTCATGAGCTTCCAGGCTGACGATTTTGCTGAACTCTTCCGGAACTTTGTCACTGTGCGATCCAATATAGAACTGATTCTTGATATTCAGCCAAACTTCGATCAAGAGGTTCAGGCCGACGGCGAAAATAAAAACAGAGGTGATCCAAGGCATGTTATTTCTTTCTTTAAGTTTTAAAGTCGTGGTTCGTTAATATTGACGACAAACGTTCTTTTCAAGAGTCGGCAACCTTATGAATTAATGGATTGCTTTCTTGAGGCATTTCCAAATAACGTTTAATATAAAACGCTATTTTAGAGTAAAAACATTGATGAGTGTAGAGAATGAAGTCAGAAAGCAACTTGGTTTGGATCGATTTGGAAATGACCGGGCTGGATCACAAAACCGACCAGATTTTGGAAATCGCCACGGTGGTGACGGATGCGCAGTTAAATAAAATCGCCGAGGGACCCGTTATCGCGATTCAAACAGAACAGCACTATTTGGATGGCATGGATGAATGGTGTACGACTCATCATGGGAACTCAGGGTTGACCAAACGTGTGCAGGAGAGCGAAATTTCCATGCGGGATGCTGAGCTGGAGACTTTGGAATTCTTAAAGCAATATGTGCCTAAAGGGAAGTCCCCTATGTGCGGCAATAGCATTTGTCAGGATCGACGCTTTATGATCGAGCAAATGCCTGAGTTGGAAGCCTTTTTCCATTACCGGAATCTGGATGTCTCGACTTTGAAAGAACTGGCCAGACGCTGGGCACCATCAGTCTATTCCTCTCATAAAAAGAAAGGTGCGCACTTGGCACTGGACGATATCTATGAGTCCATCGACGAATTGAAGCACTATCGCAAGTTTCTATTTTCCGAGGTCGCACAAGACTGAAATCGCCCGATGAGAAGACGGATTAAATCAACAAAATTTATCGGGGTTGATCCAATCTTCTGAGTCGTCAAAAAATAATTTCCGACTAAAATAGTAGGAAAAGAGGGAAAAGGTTTGATTTTGCAAGAATTAGGGATTCCTAGTTTCGGCATTTTGTTATATAATTTCGCCCTTTTCTTACGGAATTATTTAGTCGTAAGTTGAATTTTTAGTTTTAAATCAAAATAAGGCCGTCGAATTTTGAAAAAAATAGACGGCTGGAAACGGAGGACCGTTGTTGTGGAATTAACTGGTGCCCAGATTCTAGTCCATTACCTAGAAGATGAGGGCGTAGAGCATATTTGGGGGTATCCCGGCGGAGCTGCTTTGCCGATTTACGATGCCCTGGATACGGATGCAAAAAAACTGAAACATGTTTTGGTGCGCCATGAACAAGCGGCTGTACACGCTGCTGATGGGTTCGCTCGCTCTACAGGTAAACCAGGTGTCGCTCTTGTGACTTCCGG
>JAWVWZ010000061.1:0-7508 GCA_033723505.1 Hydrogenovibrio sp. | reverse complement strand
CGGCATGGATGTCATTGATCAGACTCGACATACTCAACGCTCCCCTCTATCGATTTCACCATCAAACACCATCACCGCCGGTCCGGTCATCCACACCGGATGAGCTGGGTCACCATCCCACTCAATGGTCAGGGTGCCGCCAGGCAAAGTGACGACAACCCGGTCTTCGACCTCGTTCTGCTTGCGGTAAAAGACCATCGCCGCACAAGCACCCGTCCCGCAGGCAAGGGTTTCGGCCGCGCCGCGTTCATAAACGCGCAGTTTGATATGCGATGCGTCTTGACGTTCGGCGAACCCGACATTCACTCTTTCCGGAAACGCAGGGTGCGATTCCAGCTTTTCTCCCAAGGTTTCCACCGGCGCGCTGCCGATGTCCGTCACACGTAGTACGGCGTGCGGATTGCCCATCGACACTGCGCCGACTTCGTACATTTCGCCGTCCACTTCCAACTGGTAAGCGTCGGATTCCGTCGGTACATTGAATGGCAAGCTGTTGGGCGAAAAGTTCGGCGGCCCCATATTGACTTTGACTTCACCGTGGTCGGTGACATAGAGGACAATCACCCCCGAAGCCGTCTCAACGGTGATTTCTTTTCGGTCGATCAAGCCTTTGTCGTAAACAAATTTGGCAAAGCATCTGGCGCCATTGCCGCACTGCTGAACTTCCGAGCCATCGGCGTTATAGATTCGATATCTGAAATCCACCCCTTCGGAATCGGTTGCTTCCACCAATAACAACTGGTCGAATCCAACCCCGAAGTGACGATCGGACCAGGCACGGATTTCTTCGGTCGTCAGGTCGACGGACTGGTGGATGGCGTCGATCACCATGAAATCATTCCCCAGCCCTTGCATTTTGCTGAATTTTAGCCGATTGGCCATTGCATTTGCCCCTCTGTCATTCTGATCTGTTTTAAGACTTTTAACCGTCTTTTTTGCCGATTTCCCTCCTGTTTACGATGAAAAACCGCCCGTTTTTCATCAACAAGGGTCAGCCGGGCTTTAATTTCCTTTATAATAAACCAATTCTCGTTTTATAAATAGATTTACAAGGATTCTACACGCAAATGATGACGCCAAAAGAAATTGTCCACGCACTGGATAACTATATTATTGGCCAGAAAGAAGCCAAAAAATCCGTTGCCATCGCGCTGAGAAATCGCTGGAGACGGGCACAACTTCCGGAAGAGTTGCGTCAGGAAGTCACACCGAAAAACATCCTTATGATCGGGCCGACCGGGGTCGGCAAAACCGAAATCGCGCGCCGTCTGGCGAAACTGGCCAATGCGCCGTTCATCAAGGTGGAAGCCACCAAATACACCGAAGTGGGCTATGTCGGCCGTGAAGTCGATTCCATCATCAAAGACTTGATCGAAAGCGCGGTCAAGATGCATCGCGAACAAGCGATGGAACTGATGAAAACCAAAGCGGAAGACATGGCGGAAAACCGGATTCTGGACATTCTGCTGCCACCGGCACGGGGCCATGAAGACGAAAGCTACGACAATATGGCGGAAACCCGCCAGAAATTCCGCAAACGTCTGCGCGAAGGGGAACTGGACGACAAGGAAATCGAAATCGATCTGGACGCCCGTACCGCCCACGTTGAAATCATGGGCGCGCCCGGTATGGAAGAAATGACCAATCAACTTCAGGACATGTTCGAAGGACTGAGCAAAGGCAAAAAACAAAAGCGTAAACTGCCGATCAAACAGGCATTGAAGCTGTTGACCGAAGATGAAGCGAGCCGACTGGTCGATCAGGAAGACATCAAAACCAAAGCGGTCGAAAGCGTCGAACAACACGGGATTGTCTTCATCGATGAAATCGACAAGGTGGCCAAACGTCAGGAAGGCTCCGGTGGAGACGTTTCACGCGAAGGCGTTCAGCGCGATTTGCTGCCGCTGATCGAAGGCTCGACCGTCTCGACCAAATACGGCATGATCAAAACCGACCACATTCTGTTTATCGCATCCGGTGCCTTCCACCTGGCAAAGCCATCTGACCTGATTCCCGAGCTGCAGGGGCGTTTGCCGATTCGTGTGGAGCTGAAATCACTGGAAGTGGAGGATTTCGTCCGCATCCTCACCGAACCGAAAGCAGCATTGACCAAACAGGCTATCGCATTACTGAAAACCGAGTCGGTGGACATCGAGTTCACAGACGCCGGCATTCGACGTCTGGCGGAGATCGCTTACCAGGTTAACGAAACCACCGAAAATATCGGGGCTCGTCGTCTGCATACTGTGATTGAACACCTTTTGGAGGAAGTCTCTTTCAACGCTTCCGACAATGCCGGTTCGTCTGTGACAATCGATGAAGATTTCGTCAACGAACGCCTCGGCGATCTGGCACAGGATCAAGACCTGTCACAATACATTCTGTAAACCGGAGTCGACGCGAAAATGCATCAACCGACAGACATCAAGCTACAGCAAAAGTCCCGCAAGTTGGTGGTCACCTTCGATTCGGGGGAAACTTTCGAACTGCCTTGTGAATATCTGCGGGTCTATTCGCAATCGGCGGAAGTCACCGGCCATGCGCCGGGACAGGAAGTCCTGCAGGTAGGCAAGCGCAACGTCAATATCGACAATATCACCCCGGTCGGCAATTATGCGATCAAACTGCATTTCGACGACGGGCACGATACCGGTATTTATAGCTGGGACACGCTCTATGACCTGGGGAAAAACCGGGACCGTTACTGGCAGGCTTATCTGCAAAAACTGCTCGCGGCCGGCCATAAACATCCGGACATGGAAACCCATGTCGCCGATTTACTCTGAGGAGAAGGGAAAATGAGTCACAAACACGCGTCCAAGCCAGACAACACGATTGATTTCGGCTTCACTCAAGTGCCTTTAGAGGAAAAGGTCAACAAGGTCAAAGGCGTATTCGACTCGGTTGCCAAAAACTACGATCTGATGAACGATGTCATGTCTCTGGGCATTCACCGTTTATGGAAGCGCCATACCATCGAATTGAGCGGCATCCGCCCCGGTAAGGTGGTGCTGGATCTGGCGGGCGGTACCGGAGATTTAACCAAGGCCTTCGCCAAGCGCGTGGGCAAAACCGGTAAAGTCGTGCTGGCCGACATCAATGAAAATATGGTGCGCGTCGGCCGTGACCGCTTGACCAACGAAGGCATTATCGGCAATGTCGAATATGCGATCACCAATGCAGAAGCCCTGACCTTTCCCGACAACACTTTCGATCTGGTCACCATCGCTTTCGGCTTGAGAAATGTCACCAACAAGGACAAGGCATTGGCCGAAATCTATCGCGTGCTTAAACCGGGCGGGCAACTGATGGTACTGGAATTTTCCAAGGTCACCCAACCTTTGATGGCCAAGGCGTACGACTTCTACTCGTTCAATCTGCTGCCGAAAATGGGGAAATGGATTGCCGATGACGAAGCCAGCTATCAGTATCTGGCAGAGTCGATTCGCATGCACCCGGACCAGGAAACCTTAAAGCAAATGATGCTCGACGCCGGATTCGACAAAGCCGACTACCTCAATATGAGCGAAGGGATTGTCGCGCTTCACCGCGGATGGAAATACTAAGCCTTAATGGACAGCACAGGAACAGACGCAATGCAAAAACAGAACCTCGTCGACCACACACAGGAACTGGTGCAGACCACACTGGCGAAACTGTTTGAAACCCTGCTCAATCAGGCCATTCAGTTGGACGAAATGCACGGCGAAGGATTCGCCGCCGTCGATGAAAAAGTCATTCAATTAAGTTTTACCGACTTGAGATACAGTTTCTTTCTGGTCTATCAAACGCCCTCGCGAGCGTCGGAGACCGAAGAATCTGCCAGGCTGGGGGAGTTTACGGTCCAAATGCATTTGATGGGAACGGCTGACAGCCATATCCGAACCACTCTTTCCGATTGGTTAACGCATAAAACTCAAGCGCCGGACACCATCGGGCAAGCGTTTCTCGATGCGATCTATGCCATCGACATTGACTGGGAAGAACAGCTCTCCAAATACGTCGGCGATACCGTCGCCTTCAAAGTCGGCAGCCATGTTCGCTCCACCCGAAAAGCAGTCGAGACCGCCAAACAGAAAACCGGTCAAACACTACAGGAATACCTAACCTACGAAGTGAACTTGCTGCCGACCAAAGCGCAAGTCCGTCACTTCAATCAACAGGTCGCCGATCTGGCTCAGGCAACCGAAGCGCTGGAAGCGCGTATCGCTAAACTGACCGCCCCCTCGGACTGACTCGATTTAACGCACGGAAGAAACGAAACTCTCTATGAACCTGATCCGCAAACCTTTTCAGCAACTTTCCCGCATCATCAAAATCAACCGTGTGCTGACCTTTTATCGCATTGATAAAATGGTGCTGGGAAATACCCGTTATGAATGGCTGACCTATCTCAACCTGCTGCTTCCCTGGAACTGGCGCCCCAAATCAAAAGGCAACCGCGGCGAACGCATCCGCCTGGCACTGGAAGAATTGGGCCCGATTTTCATCAAATTCGGTCAGGCGCTTTCGACTCGTAAAGACCTGCTACCGGAAGACATTTCCGTCGAGTTGAGAAAATTGCAGGACGACTGTCCGCCGTTTGACGAACAACATTCGATCGATATCATCGAAAAAGGATTGAAGCGCTCCATTGCCGAAGCCTTTGCCAGTTTCGACCCGATGCCGATGGCGTCGGCGTCCATCGCCCAGGTACATGCCGCCACCCTGAAAGACGGTACCGATGTGGTCGTCAAGGTGGTGCGTCCTGACATCAAACCGGTCATTCAACAGGACGTCTCAATTATGATGTCGCTCGCCGGCCTGCTGGAAGCGGCTGTCAAAGAGTCCCGCCGATTGCATCCGACCGAAGTGGTTGCCGAATTCGAAAAAACCATCCTCGACGAACTCGACATGATGCGCGAAGCGTCCAATGCCGCACAACTGCGACGTAACTTCGAAAATTCAGACCTGTTGTACGTGCCGGAAATCTACTGGTCGCACACCAACGACAACGTGATGACCATGGAGCGCATCTACGGCATTCGCATTTCCGAAACCGACAAACTGATTGAAGCCGGTATCGATCTGACCGACCTGTCCGCCAAAGGCGTGACCATCTTTTTCACCCAGGTCTTCAAGCATAATTTTTTCCATGCCGACATGCACCCGGGCAACATCTTCGTGCTGCCCGACGGGCGCTACGCCGCCATTGACTTCGGTATTATGGGCACCCTGACCCCGGAAGACCAACGCTATCTGGCGGAAAACTTTCTCGCGTTTTTCAATCGCGATTATCTGCGCGTATCGGAACTGCATATTGAATCCGAGTGGGTGCCGAAAGACACCCGGGTCAATGAACTGGAATCCGCCATCCGCTCGGTCTGCGAACCGATTTGGGATCGTCCGCTCAAAGAGATTTCCTTCGGCCTGTTCCTGATGCGCCTGTTCCAAACAGCCCGTCGCTTCGGCATGGAAGTCCAACCCCAGTTGGTCCTGCTGCAGAAAACCCTGCTCAATATCGAAGGACTGGGACGCCAGCTCGATGACGAACTCGACCTGTGGGACACCGCCAAACCTTTCCTGGAGAACTGGATGCAGGAGCGCGTCGGACTGAAAAGCCTGGTGAAAAACAGCAAAGCCAACCTGCCCTACTGGATCGAACAGGCGCCGCAAATACCAGGGTTATTGCATACCGGCTTAACCAAGCTGGCGCAGGCCGACTTCAAAGGGAATGCCGACCAAATCCAACAACTTGAGCAACGCATCGACAAACAAAACCAGGATCAACGCAATCGCTTGATCGGCGTGTTATTAATCGGACTGGCGGTTTTTGCCAATCAATTGGGCATGGAGTGGATTGAACAGCAACACTGGCTAAAAGGCGTGATCGCCGCGGCCGGTCTGTATTTGATTATCAAGAAATAAAGGAAAAATGGCGCGCCCGAGAAGATTCGAACTCCCGGCCTCTCCCTCCGGAGGGGAGCGCTCTATCCAGCTGAGCTACGGGCGCGTGTTTAGGCGCGAGCTATTATAAAGGATTTACCTCTCAGTTTGAAACTAATCCGTCCGACAACAAAATCTACCAGGCTGGCCTTTTACGCACGACGCTTAATCAACGCCAATAACGGCATCAAAACAATAAAGCTCATCATCACCACCCAGAAGGTATCGGTAAAGGCGATCAACAGGGCCTGACGATTAACTTCGTCGGTTAAAGTCTGGATCGCCGTCGGGGAATCCAGTGGCAACTGTTGTGTCGACAACCAGCGAGACACCTCCGGGTTGGTCGGTGTGATATGCGCACTCAGCCCGACCTGACTCATATGATTACTATGGATCAACACCGCCATCGCAATCGAAATCCCCACCGAGCTCCCCAAGGTCCGGGCAACGTTGTAAATCCCGGCAGCCTGGCTGGTATGGGCCTTATCCAGGGTTTCATAGGCCAGGGTCGATAATGGAATAAAGATCATGCCCATGCCGAAGCCTTGGACGATACTGGGCAGAATAAAATTGATTTCCGCGGACTGCGGGCTTTCAATGGTGAACAGATAGGTGCCCGACGCGGCAAAACAGAAACCGACGGCAATCAGTTTTCTTAAGTCCACCTTATTGATAAAGCGTGAAATCATAAACATCGCGGTCGCCGATGCCAGCCCTCTGGGCGCCATCACCATGCCCGCCGTCTGAGCATCATAATGATAAAGGTTTTCCAGCATCAGCGGCTGTAAAGCAATGGTGCCAAACAGCCCCAAACCGAAGGCGAACATCATAAAACAGGAGGTCGCCAGATTTCGGTCCTTGAGCAGCGCCAGATTGACGATGCTGTCTTGCCGGTTCCATGAACGCGTCACAAAAAACACCAATGCGACAAAACTCATCAGGCTAAACCCCTGAATGGTCAACGAATCAAACCAGTTATCCTGATTGCCTCGATCCAATACGAACTGCAGACTGCCGATGCCCAATGCCATAAAAAAGGCTCCGAACCAGTCGGCGGAAACCCGTTGTTTCGGCTCGCCCAACAGCAACCAGGCGGCCATGGATAAATTCAGGATACCGACCGGCACATTGATGTAGAAAATCCACCGCCAGTTCATGTGTTCGGTAATGTAACCGCCCAGTGTCGGCCCCAGGACCGGAGCCACCATCACTCCGATCCCCCACAAGGCCATCGCTTTACCCCGCTCCTCCTTGGGAAAGGTATCCACCATGATCGACTGAGACAATGGCACCACGAAAGCTCCGAACATCCCCTGCAGGATTCTGAAAACCACCATTTCGGATAAGGTATCGGCCTGCCCGCAAAGTGCGGAGGCGACGACAAATCCGCCGATACAAATCATCATCAATCGCTTACGCCCCAGCATTTTCACCAGAAACCCGGTCAGCGGGATCATAATCGCCTCGATGACGATATAACTGGTCAACACCCAGGTAATCTGGTCGGAGGTGGCGCCGAGGGTTCCCATCATATGCGGCAGAGCCACATTGACAATCGTCATATCCAACACCACCATAATGGT
>JAWVWZ010000060.1:0-7547 GCA_033723505.1 Hydrogenovibrio sp. | reverse complement strand
GGTCATGGCGGCACGACTGTTTTACGGAATGGCCGCCAGAGGCTGGTTGCCGCAGAAACTCAGTATCGTCCATCCGCTCACCCGGACGCCGGTCAACAGCACTCTGTTGACAGTCGGGTTGATGATCTTTTTCGCATTGGCATTACCGATGGTCACCCTGGCGGAACTGACCAGTTATTTGGTGTTGCTGGTCTTCACTTTGGTGAATCTGGCATTGGTGCGAATCAAGCATCGATTACCAAATCCGCCTGTGGTCACGGTTTTTCCCATCTGGCTACCTTGGCTGGGGTTTCTCACGACTGGAACTTTCCTATTGTTTCAGTTGGTTTCGGTGCTGTCGTCATGACTGCACTCCATGATTTAAAATAAGTGCTTGTCTTTTCAAAGAAAACCAAGCAATTAGGATGGTTATCCTGTACACTACATATCCTTTCCGCGGCATTGGATTCAAAGAACAGTCTTGATTGAACAATCCCTTATCAGCGGAGCACTTACCTCCCTTTCAGATAAGAGATGATATTTTTATGAGCTTTGACTCCCTTGGGCTATCCGCCCCCATTTTAGCCGCTGTTGCAGAACAGGGCTACGACACGCCATCCCCGATTCAACTTCAAGCGATTCCTGCCGTGATTGACGGTAAGGATGTGATGGCCGCTGCCCAGACCGGAACGGGCAAAACCGCCGGGTTCACTTTACCGATTTTAGAACGCTTGTCACAGGGTCAGAAAGCCGAAGCGAACCAGGCGAGAGCTTTGATCTTGACACCAACAAGAGAACTGGCGGCTCAGGTCGCAGAAAGTGTTGCTACGTATGGTAAGCACTTGTCTTTGACATCCACCGTGGTCTTCGGTGGCGTTAAAATCAACCCGCAAATGATGAAACTGCGCCGAGGCGTCGATATTCTGGTCGCCACCCCAGGCCGCCTATTGGATCTGTATCAGCAAAACGCGATTCGATTCGATCGACTGGAAGTCTTGGTGCTGGATGAAGCCGACCGTATGCTTGATATGGGGTTCATTCACGATATTCGCAAGATCATGCAGTTATTGCCGAAAAAACGGCAGACGTTGTTGTTTTCGGCAACCTTTTCTCCGGAAATCCGACAGTTGGCCAAGGGCATCGTCCACGCTCCGGTAGAAGTGTCCGTTGCACCGGCCAATACCACGGCGAAGAAAATCGAACAATGGATCTACCCGGTGGACAAGAAACAAAAATCGGCGTTATTGGCCAAGCTGATCGACGACAATAAATGGTTTCAGGTATTGGTATTCACCCGAACCAAGCATGGTGCAAACCGTTTGACGCAATTTTTAGACAAGGCCGGCATCAAGGCTGCGGCAATTCACGGCAACAAGAGCCAGGGCGCTCGAACCCGAGCTTTAGCCGACTTCAAGGACGGTAAAGTTCAGGTGTTGGTCGCGACTGACATTGCTGCACGAGGCATTGATATCGATCAGTTGCCGCAGGTGGTTAACTTCGATTTGCCTAACGTGGCGGAAGACTATGTTCACCGTATCGGTCGAACGGGCCGTGCCGGTGCGAGCGGTCATGCCGTTTCATTGGTCAGTGCCGATGAATTCAAACAGTTGTCCGACATCGAGCGTTTGATTCGACAAGTGTTGCCAAGGAAGCTGATTGACGGGTTCGAGCCGATGCATGATGTGCCGGAGTCGAAATTGGATACGCGTCCGTTAAAACCTAAGAAGCCGAAAAAACCGAAAGTGGCGAAGATGGGGGAACAAGCGCGCCCTTCAGGTGGTCGTACCCGTGGTCAGGAACAGGCTAGAGGTGCGGGAGATCGCCGTCGGAAACCTGCTCAAGGCAGCCCCGCCGGCAGAAAGTCAGCCGGAGCGGCCAATAAACGGCCGAATCGCGGCTAGAGAAATAAAAAAGAGCGCCAATGGCGCTCTTTTTTTATGTCGACAATTTAACCGTGGCGAGGCTGTAGCAAGCAACTGTTAGGCATGCGTTCATTTTCAAACTGAATCGTGGCGTGGGCGATATGATGGTGATCCTTTAAATGTTGCTGGATTTCTGCAATCAAGGTATTGTCAATTGTCTCTTTCGGAGTCACTAAATGAACGGTCAGAGCATTCTCGGTGGTGCTTAGGGCCCAGATGTGAAGGTCATGCAGGTCTGAAACGGCATCCAGGTTATGCAAATATTCTTTGATGGCTTGCGTGTCGACTTGCTTGGGCACACCATCTATCGATAAATTCAAAGATTCCTTGAGCAATCCCCAGGTTCCAATCAGAATAATTACGACAATCCCCAGACTCAATATCGGGTCCAACCAGTTCCAGCCGGTAAAGAGAATGACAACCCCGGCGATGACAACGCCGAGGGAAATGGCCGCATCCGCAGCCATATGCAAAAAGGCGCCTCTTAAGTTGAGATCATGCTTTTGTCCTGAAACGAAAAGGAGTGCCGTCGCAGTATTGATGACGACGCCGATTGCCGCGACGACGATGACGATATTTCCATTGACGACCTGAGGCGTTGTCAGGCGCTCGATGGCTTCCCAGGCAATGCCGCCCAATGCAATCAGTAACACAACGGCACTGATCAGGGAGGACAGGATGGTCGTTTTACGAAAGCCATAGGTTCGTTTGTCGCTTGCGGGGCGGGTGGCCAACCAGTGAGCTCCCCAAGCCAAGAGTAAGCTCATGACATCACTCAGGTTGTGACCGGCATCGGCAATCAGTGCCAGAGAATCCGCCAACAGTCCATAGATGACTTCCACAATGACGAAGGCAATATTCAATAATACACCGATCGCGAATGCCCGGTTATAATCGGTGATTTCATGGTGATGATCGTGATGGTGATGAGACATATTGTTCCTGTTCTTTAAAGGATTGGCTTGATTGTACGCAAATTCGGCCACAATGAAAGTATAAAAGTCGTGCGGAGACTCCGGAATGATCGGGCATAAACTCTGGACAGTCGGACCCAAAAATCCCTTATGTTATTCAAGGAATCGCCGATTAAGCAATTATGCTAAAATCGATTCAATTAAATGATAGATCTATAACAGAGACGCGGAGTTGAATGGTCACTCGCCGAGATTTTATAAGTCAGTTGTTGCTGTTGGGCGGATCGCCCCTGTTTTTGAGTGCCTGCTCGGAACCCCCGACGATGAAAGTCGGGATGCATCGTTGGATCGGATACGAGTCGCTGAATATTGCCAGAGAGTTGAAGATGTTGCCGGAATCGGTCGATCTGGTCGAAACCCATGGTGCCTCGGAATGTATGCAGAGGCTAGCGATGAAGCAACTGGATGCGGCGACTCTGACATTGGACGAAACCTTGTTGGCGAGAAGTCAGGGAGTGCCTCTGACAGCGGTAATGATTTTCGATAGCTCCGCCGGTGCAGACGTTTTGATGACCCGGCAGCCGCTGGAACAGCTCAGCGACCTGAAAGGAAAGCGTATTGCCTATGATGCCTCTGCTTTGGGGTTATTGATGATGACCAAGATTCTGCAGCAGGCGAACCTCAAGCCCGATGATGTCGAAAAGATCGACTTGCCGTTGGATCAGCAGTTGGATGCCTGGCAAAAGAAAAAGATCGATGCGGCCATTACCTATCAACCCTATGCTTTTTTGCTCCAGGAAGCCGGAGGCTATAAATTGTTCGACAGTCGCGAAATTCCCGAAACCATTTTTGATGTGCTGGCCGTCAGAACCGATCGTATGAATACTTTCACCCAACAGATTCGAGGTTTAATACAGGCGCATTTTAAAGCCGTTTCTCTGCTTCATACCCATTCCGGCGACATGATCTATCGAATTGCCAGTCATCAGAATATTCTGCCGGCGGAAGTCAAAACAGCCTTAAAAGGCGTGGTGTTGCCGACACTGGCAGCGAACCAGAGGCTTCTTTCCAAAGGGTCGACCTTTGAAGAGGCCGCTCACGAACTTAACCGCGTCATGGCCAAAGCCGGGATTCTGCCGAAGCCCGATGATTTCCATCAACTGTTTACCAGTCAATTCTTACCGGTGGATAAATGATCGGATTGACGGCCTTGAGGCGATGTGGAAAGTGGTGGGGCATTGGCTGGATGTTGTTGCTTTTCGGAACTTCGGCTCCCATAGCGCAAGCAGGGGAGGACGTCTTGACGCTGGGAGTTTATGCTTATCGCACCCCGGCCAAACTGGAACGGCAATATCAGCCTTTTATCGATTATCTGAATCACCAGATTTCCGGGTTCAAGGTGAAACTTGCCATTTTGGATAACGGCGAGCTTCGTGCCGCTTTGCGCAAGCATCAGTTGGATTTTGTACTGGTCAACCCTAGCCTGTATGAAATCATTCGCAATGAAAACAGTTTGACGGGGGCCATTGCCACGGTACAGCGCGAGCGTGACGGTGAATTTACCACCAGCCTCGGAGGGGTGGTTTTCACCTTGGCGAGCCGAAGCGACATCCAAACGTTACACAGTCTGAAAGGGAAGTGGGTTGCGGTACCAAGTCAGAGCAATATGGGGGCCTATCGCATTCCCTTGTATGAAATGGCCAAAGATGGTGTTGATAAGGAAACGGTTCATTTTGTCACCGAAGGCAATAACGACAGTGTCGTTTCTGCCGTGCTGTCTGGCAAAGCGGATGTCGGTTTTGTGCGCACAGGCATTCTCGAAAGCTGGATTGATTCAGGCAAGCTCCAGGCCAACCAGATCAAAGTCATTCATGCCCGGCAGTTAAAAGGCTATCCGTACATGTTGTCGACGGCGCTGTATCCGGAATGGCCTTTTGTGGTCTTATCTCACGTCGACGACTTTAAAACCCGTCAACTGGTCGTTGCCCTGTTCAATTTGAAGCCCTCTGACCCTGCTGCGATCAGTACCGGCATTGCCGGTTTTGTTCCGCCGCTGGACTATTTACCGGTACAAAATCTGCTCAGAGATTTGCGTTTGTCGCCTTACGATCATTTACCGGAATTCAGTTGGTTGCTTTTCTGGCAGGCTTATCGATTGCAGATTATTCTTTTCACGGTGTTGCTGGCGGCTCTGGTGTTGGCGCTTTTCTTCAGTACGCTCTTGAGAGGGCGGCTGCAAGAGCAAACCGCAAGATTGGCCGGGATCATTACCGCCACCCGTTCCGGAACCTGGGAATGGAATGTGCAGACCGGAGAAATCAAGGTCAACGCGCGTTGGGCGGAATTGCTCGGCTATGATTTATCGGAATTGACGCCTGTCACCTTGGAAACCTGGAAACGCCTGATTCACCCGGACGATCTGATCCACTCCTATCATTTATTCGACCGACACTTTTCTGGAGAACTCGACTTTTATGAAGCGGAAGTGAGGATGCGCCATAAAGACGGGCACTGGGTCTGGGTTTTGGACCGGGGCAGAGTGGTCAAGTGGAGTAAAGACGGTCAGCCGGTCAAGGTGTCGGGCACGCATATCGATATCTCCAAATTGAAGAAACACGAAGCTTTGCTGCGCCTGAAAGCCAATCGGGATGAAGCGCTATTGAAGCTACCGCTGGTGATCGAAGAATTGTCGGAGAAATCCTTTTTGGAATATGGCTTGGAATTTGCCGAAAGCCTGACCGGCAGTCAGATCGGGTTTACCCATTTCATTGAAGAAAATGAAAACAATGTGGCCTTGGCTGCCTGGTCTCGAAGAACCCATGACAGTGGCTGTCTGGTCGAGCACGAAAAGCATTATGCGGTTGCCCAGGCAGGCATTTGGGCGGATGCCGTTAGAGAAAAGCAACCGGTCATGGTCAACGACTATGCGAGTTATTCTGATAAGCACGGGTTGCCGAGCGGTCATACCGCTTTAACAAGGTTTATTTCTGTGCCGGTGATTGAAAACGACAAAGTGGTGATGGTGACCGGCGTCGGAAATAAGGATTCCGATTATGATGCCTTGGATGTGGAAACCTTGCAGTTGTTATCGAATGAGATCTGGCGTTTGGTACAGCGTAAGGTGATTCAATCGAAGATGCAGAAAAAGCAGATTCAATTCGAGCGTCTGGTCAATGAAATCGGTGATAATTATGTTGTGTTCAGTTACACCAGTGAGAAGAATATCCTGACCTATGTCAGCGGCAGTATTTATCAGGTGTTCGGCATTAAAAAGGAAGCCGTCATCGGTACTTCCTGGGAAAATCTGGTCGACTGGTCGTCTGATGAGTTGGGGTTGGCCCTTACCTATAAACAACGACTGGAGAAGGGCATCGATGATGCCAATGAGTTCAATATGCGCTTTTCCATGCCGGATGGTGAAGTTCGCACAATCAAAATCATGCAACATGCCGTTCGCAATGCGAAAAACGAGTTGATTTCCATTGATGGTCTGATTGAAAACATTACCGAAAAGATTCGGGCGGAAAAAGAGTTAAAGCAGGCTGCCAGCGTTTTTGAATATGCGCAAGAAGGCATTATGATTACCGACTCGACTGCAAAAATCCTCAACGTCAATGCCGCGTTCTCTAAAATTACCGGTTATCCTCGCGAAGATGTGATCGGGAAGAATCCGAACATTCTGAGTTCCGGTCGTCATAATCCCGAGTTTTATGCGGCACTGTGGAAAGATTTGTTTTTGAAAGGCCATTGGTCCGGTGAAATTTGGAACCGTCGCAAAAACGGTACCGAATATCCTGAAAAAGTGACGATCAGTACCATTTACGACGCGCAGGGCAATCCTCAGCAATTCATTGCCTTGTTCTCCGACATCAGCTTGCAGAAGCAACATCAGGCGCAACTGGAATATATTGCCCATTTCGACGCTCTGACCGGGTTGCCGAATCGAACGCTTCTGTCCGATAGACTGGGTCAATCGATTTCCTATTCCAACCGACACAAGACGCATTTGGCGGTTATCTTTATCGATTTGGACGGTTTCAAGGCGGTTAACGATATTTACGGCCACCAGTCGGGAGACCAGGTGTTGATTACCATCGCGCAACGTTTTCAGAAGACCTTACGGGAATCGGATACCATTGCTCGTCTGGGGGGCGACGAATTCGTGGCGGTGGTTTCCGATTTGGCAGAAAAGTCGGATGTGGATCCATTGTTGCAGCGCCTGTTAACCGACGCCAACCAGCCGATTGATTTTATGGGAACGGCTTTAGGCGTTTCCGCCAGTATCGGTGTGACCTATTATCCTCAAGATACCGATATCGATGCGGATCAATTGATGCGTCAGGCAGATCAAGCGATGTATCAGGCGAAGCTGAAAGGCAAAAACCAGATTTACATTTTCGATGCATCCTCTTCTCAGGACATTGCGCAAAACTCGGAGTTGTTGGCGCTGAAAAATGGGTTGAATAAAAACGAGCTTTGCCTCTATTATCAACCGAAAGTGAATATGAAAACCGGTCAGGTGTTGGCCTTTGAAGCTTTGATTCGTTGGCAGCATCCGCATAAAGGCTTCTTGCTACCGGGCGCTTTCCTGCCGTTGTTACAAGACCAGCCCTTGAGTCTGGATGTCGGCTATTGGGTCATTGAGACCGCATTGAAGCAAATCAGTGAATGGCAGGAAAAAGGAAAACAAATTGCTGTCAGCGTCAATGTGGAAGGGGAGCTGTTGCAACAG
>JAWVWZ010000059.1:0-7559 GCA_033723505.1 Hydrogenovibrio sp. | reverse complement strand
GTGTTGGGCACGCTTCGTTGGCAAGACAGGCTGGAAGCCATTCGAGCCCAATTATTGAAAAAACCTCTTAAAGCCAAGGATGAAGACATCAACCAGTTGATTTTGCTCGGGCTTTACCAAATCCTCTATATGGACACGCCGGAACATGCTGCCGTCTCGGAAACGGTCGGTCTGACACAAAAACTGAAAAAGCCCTGGGCGAAAGCCTTGGTCAATGGCGTGCTCCGTAACTTTCTTCGGGACCGCCAAAGCATTATCGACGCCGTCGACGTCAAGCCTGCCTACAAGTACAGCCATCCGCAATGGTTCACCAAGGCTATGCGCAAAGCCTATCCAGATGCCTGGCAACAAATTCTGACCGCAAACAATGAACCGGCAGCCTTAACGCTTCGTGTGAACACCTTGGTACAGACGCGCGCCGAATTTCTGCAACGACTGGCTGAAGTCGAACTCGAAGCTCAGCCTCACCCGTTTTCCACAGACGGGGTAATCCTGTCGCAATCCACTGACGTCAGTCAACTGCCGACCTATGATCTCGGCGGATTCAGCGTGCAGGACGGTGCCGCCCAACAGGCCGCGTACCTGCTTGACCCGCAACCGGGCGAGCGAATTCTGGATGCTTGTGCCGCCCCGGGTGGTAAAACCAGCCACCTTCTGGAAAAAAGCGACAATGAGGCTCAGGTCTTTGCCTTGGAAAAGGACGGCGAGAGAATCGAACGTCTGTCGGAGAATCTGCATCGCCTGCAATTGTCGGCGGAGGTCGAAGTCGGCGATGCTTCCCGCCCTCAAGACTGGTGGAACGGCGAGCCTTTCGATAAAATCCTGTTGGATGCGCCTTGTTCCGCCACGGGCATTATCCGTCGCCATCCCGATATCAAATGGCACCGGACCCAGGAAGACATCGATGCCCTGGTGACGACACAATCGGAAATTCTCGACGCACTCTGGCCGACCTTGAAATCGGGCGGCAGACTGCTTTATGCGACCTGCTCGGTGTTGCCGCAGGAAAACCGCGAACAAATGACCCACTTTCTGGCGAAAACCCCCGACGCCCGCGAAATCAAACTCGAAGCCGACTGGGGCGTTCGTATCGACTCGGCACCGGGAAGACAAATCCTACCCGGTCAGGGAGGCATGGATGGCTTCTACTACTGTTTATTGCAAAAGGTCTGACGAGATGACATATCAGAAACCCGCCCGGCGCCCCCTCATGTTTCTGATCATTCTGTTGCTGCCATCGTGCCTGTTGATTGCCAACGGCACACAGGCTAACTCCTCTCAACCGGAAGCGGGCCAGATCGACATCTCCTACCTGAACGATTATCACCATGACCAACAGTTGAAGGTCGATGCCGATGTCGGCATCACACTGCCGCAGCCGATGCTCGATGCACTGCACCATGAAATTCCGCTGACCTTCATCACTCAATTCGAACTTGACGAACGATTCAATTTTATGGGAATCAATCTGAACCGCACCCGCACCCAGATTAAATACAAAACCAAACTCTATTACTTCACCTACAACAACCTATACTTCATCACCAATTTGAGAAACCGCCAGACCCAATCCTTCGAAAACCTCAAGGACGCGCTGAAAACGCTGGGCACCATCGACAATTTCAATATTACCGACCTGTCGGAACTGCATCCTTCGACCCTCTATACGATCAAGCTTCGGGTAAAATTCGATCCCTGGGAACTGCCGTCCCCTTTATTGATCCATACACTGATCTCACGAGACTGGTACTTGTCGAGCGGTTGGCATAAGATAGAAATTCGCTCTCCAAGCAGTTGGTACTGAATCGAATATGAAGCTGAAAAAATCACAACTCATCAAACAATATGGCTGGCTCGTGGTCTTGAGCAGTTTGCTGCTCATCTCGCTGATCGTGATGAGTCAGATTCTGCAAAACGCTTCACAATTCGCACAGATCTATACCTCTTTACTGTTCGCCAGTTTCATCGGTATCGCGATTCTGTTCATTATGCTGATTCGCACCCTTCGGCGTTTGCGCAAAAACTATAAACAACAGGTGCCCGGATCGAAAATCACCAGTCGCCTGACCTTTTTGGTCAGCATGATTATCGGTGTGCCGTTATTGATTACCTATTTCTTCTCGATCACCTTCGTCAACAAGGGCATTGATCAATGGTTCGACATCAAAACCGATACCGCCCTGACCAACGCGGTCAAACTGGTGAAGATCACTCTGGACGACCAAACGCGCAATCACCTGAAATCAACACTTCAGGCAGCCAGCGTCTATCAGAATTCATTGGCGATCACCCCGGTGCTCACCATCAACAAACTGCGTAAACAATTCAATATCCGCGAAGCTTCGCTCTATACCCTTAATGGCGAACTCATTGCCTACAGCAGTCAGACCAGCGATACTGAACTGCCGAAAACGCCCTCCGCCGGCATCTTCCAACAAGTACGTAATGGCCGCACCTATGCTGCAATTGAGACGCTCGCCAGCGTCAACCACAGTTACCAGATCATCCGCATTATGGTGCCGGTAATGGACATCTTCACCAATAAGCAATATGCCTTGCAGGCGGTCTACTCGATTCCGGACCAACTGAGCACCTTAGCCGATACCGTTAGACTGGCAGCAGGTCAGTACAAAGAACGCTCCTATTTGAAGACCCCGTTGAAGACCAGTTTTACCGTTGTCCTGACCCTGCTGCTGCTCTTGACTCTGGTCAGTGCGATCCTGTTCACCATCCAGGTGTTCGAAAACATGGTCAAACCCCTGCAAACCCTGGCGAAAGGGACTCGCTCTGTGGCCAAGGGAGACTACAGCGTGACCATGATTGCCGAACAGGATGACGAAATGGGTCAACTGATCCAATCGTTTAACGACATGATTCAGCAGATCGCCCGTGCGCGAAACGAAATCAAATTCGGACACCAGCAAACCGAAGTACAGAAGCTTTATCTGCAGGCCATTATCAAGAACCTGAAAAGCGGGGTGCTCACGCTGGATAAGAACCTGCGACTGAAAACCATCAACGACGCCACCAACGACATTCTCAACGCCGACCTGTTCAAGCACCTGGGCAAACCCCTGAAAGAAATATTGGCACGCGACGACTCAACCCATCTGAACAACTTCTTCGACGAAATCTTTCCATTGTTTTCGGATGAGACGAAAACCTGGAGCGAACAAATTTCCTTCAGCTGTAAAGATGGCCAAAAAATCCTGCTGGTACACGGCTCGACCTTGCCAAGTCTGGACCAGAAACTGGGCGGGTACGTCATTGTCATCGAAGACATTACTCAATTGGTTCAGGCGCAACTCCATGCCGCCTGGAGCGATGTCGCCAAACGACTGGCACATGAAATCAAAAACCCGCTGACCCCGATTCAGCTTTCCGCCGAAAGGCTGAACTACAAGCTGTCAAGCAAACTGGCGTCCGACGACCAGCATCTACTCAACCGATTAACGGACACCATTATCGAACAGGTGACCTCAATGCAGGACCTGGTTCAGGCTTTTACCGAATATGCCGACACACCGGACCTTGAAGTCAGTCCATTCAATATCAACAGCCTGGTCAAAGACATCACCAGCATGTATCGCGACCCAAAAGCCAAGTGGAAAGTCACTTACGAAGTCGACCCGCATTGTGACATCATTCAGGCAGACGCCTCGAAATTGCGGCAGCTGTTCCACAATCTGATCAAGAACGGCATTGAAGCCACCGTGAATGAGCCTCATCCGGAAATCAGGGTCACGACACATTGTCAGGACGACACGATAGAAATCTGCATCAAAGACAATGGCCCCGGCATCGCCGAAAACACCAAAAACTGGATCTTCGAACCCTATGCGACCGACAAGCCGAAAGGCACCGGACTGGGACTGGCGATCGTGAAGAAAATTGTTGATGAACATCAGGGCCAAATTCAGGTAGAATCAGCCTTAGATAAAGGGACACAATTCATTATCACTTTACCGTTAAACAAACCGATAAGCAAAAGTGAACCATAACGCATGAAACCAGGCAAAATTCTGATCATTGATGATGAAAAAGATATCCGTAACCTGATGGAGGAGATCTTCACGGAAGAAGGTTATCAGGTCACTACGGCCGCCAACGGCCAACAGGCACAGACCATTTGGCGTGAACAAACCGCCGACATCATCTTTCTGGATATCTGGATGCCGGATATCGATGGCATCACACTGCTTAAAACCATGATTTCGGAGCAGGTGTTGGAAAACAGTTGCGTGATTATGATGTCCGGTCACGGTACCATCGAAACCGCCATCGAGGCCACGAAACTCGGCGCTTATGACTTTCTGGAAAAACCGCTGTCACTCGCCAAGCTACTGATCACTGCCGAACGCGCGATGGAACACATCCAGCTCCATCAGGAAAACCGCCACCTCAAGCAGAAAATTCCCGACCAGATCTTGCCCATCGGCAAAAGCAAGTCCATGGTTGAGTTGCGCAGTACCATCAAACGGCTGGCGAAATACAGTATGCCGATTCTGGTGGTGGGCGAATCGGGCACGGGCAAGCATCGTTTGGCCACCGCCATCCATAAACTGAGCGACCGCAAAGACCACAAGATCATCGAACTCAATGGCGCAGATTTCGACGCACAGGAAACCCTGCTGCTCGGCGAAGAAACCGAAGAACAAATCCATCGGGGCGAATTCGACCGTGCCGACGGCGGCACCCTGATCCTGTCGAACCTGGAAGATCTGAGTGAAAAGGGACAAAACTTCCTCGCCAATCTGATTTTCGATAACAGTTATCTTCGCCCCGGTTCCAATCGTAAAATCCACATCAACCTCCGCGTCATTGCCCTGACGGAAGTCAATCCGATCGACCTGGAAAAAAACGGCAACTTCCGCGAAGATCTTTTGCAGCGATTGAACGTGATGCCGGTGCATGTCCCCTCGCTACGACAGCATACCGAGGACATTCCCGAACTGATCGATTACTTCGTCGATTACTTTCTGACCTCGGAAGGCTTACACTATCGCGAGTTCGGCTTGGCGGCGAAAAATGTCCTGCGCCAATACAGTTGGCCGGGCAACTTCAAGGAATTGAAAAATTGTATTCAACGCCTGTTGATTCTGGGAGACGGCGAAGTCTCCGACGAGGAAGTGAAGAAACTGCTGGAAAGCAACCGTCAGGACAACCCTTTATCTTTGGCGACGGTCGATACCTCCATCAACCTGAAACAGGCCAAAGAACAATTCGAAGCGGCGTATTTGAGCCAGATGCTCAGGGAGACCGGAGGCAACGTCACCGAGACAGCACGGCTGTCCGGTGTCGAGCGCACCAACCTCTATCGTAAATTGAAAACGTTGAATATCGATCCGAAGAATCCGAAATGAGAATGCAAAGACTATGAACATCATCATCTTAGGCGCCGGGCAAGTGGGAACCTCTCTGGCTGAACTGCTCGCCAACGAAAACAACGACGTCACCGTGGTGGATTTGGACACCTCCAGGCTACAGCGACTTCAAGATCGATTGGACATCCGAACCGTCAACGGACATGCCTCCGACCCGGATGTGCTTGAACAGGCCGACCTGGAAGATGCGGACATGCTGATTGCCACCACTCATAACGACGACACCAACCTGGTCGCCTGCCAGCTGGCGCATATCATGCACAAAACGCCGACCAAAATTGCCAGGGTGCGCAGTCCCAGCTACCTCAACCATCCGGAACTCTTCGATCGCCAACAGAATACCGACGCCATTCCGATCAACGTGCTCATCAGTCCGGAAAGTCTGGTAAAAGACTATATTCTGCAGTTGATCGCCTATCCTGGCTCGTTACAGGTCGTGGATTTCGCCGACTCCAAGGTGCGAATCGTCGCCATCACCGTGCGCGCGGAAAGTATTTTGGTCAACAAGGAAATCCGTGAAATCAAACATCATTTGCCAGCCGGCATCGAAACCCGTATTGTCGCCATCTATCGCAAAGGCGAGGTGGTGATGCCCACGGGCTCCGTACGCATCCGCCAGGGCGACGAAGTGTTTTTCATGGCCATCCCCAGCGCGATTCCTGCCATAGTGGAAGAACTGCGCCAGCATAAATTCCGTCCATCACGAAATATCATGATCGCCGGTGGTGGTAACATCGGCTTCAACCTGGCCAAAGAACTGGAAAAACAACACCAAGTCAAAATCATCGACCGGAATATCAAACAGGCACGCAAAATCGCCGAATCGCTGGACGAAGCCATTATTATCCACGGAGATGTATCCGATAAATCTCTATTGATCGAGGAAAACATCGATGAAATCGATCTCTTTCTCGCCGTCACCAACTCGGACGAAGCAAACATCATCTCCGGTATGCTGGCGAAAAAACTGGGCGTCCGACGGGTCATCGCGCTGGTCAACAATCAGTCCTATATCGACCTGATTCATATGAACAGTATCGATGTCGCGATTTCCGCCGATCAGATCACGACCAGTCACTTACTGCACTATATGCGTCAGGGCGATACCGTCAAAGCGTTCACTCTGCGCCGCGGTGCCGCCGAAGCGATGGAAATCATTGTTCACGGCAGTGAAAACTCTTCCAGTCTCATTGGCAAGCAGATCGGAGAAATCGACTGGCCGACCGACATCACCATCGGCTGTGTGATCCGTGGCGATCAGGTAATGATCGCGCATCGAAATATCACCATCGAGGCGGAAGACCATATTGTGCTTTTCCTGACGGATCGTTCACGCGCGAAAGAGGTCACCGAGCTGTTTATGCCGAAAGAGAAGAGTGCCTGGCTGTAATGCTGATCAGCCATAACCGAATATAAGACAACCCTATGCATACCAGACTCATTATTAAAATTCTCGGCCTGCTCCTGATGGTATTCAGTCTGACACTGATTCCGCCGCTGCTGATTGCACTCATTTATCAGGATGGAGGGTTTACCGATTTCCTGAAATCGATTGTGGGGCTATTCATCCTCGGCGGCTTAATGTGGTATCCGACCCGAAAGGACAAGCAGGATCTGAAAATTCGCGACGGCTTCTTGATTGTCGTCATGTTCTGGACAGTGCTGGGCTTTGCCGGGGCCATCCCGATGTATTTCGCGTCCAACACCTTTATGACCCCGACCGACGCCATCTTCGAATCCTTCTCCGGATTGACCACGACCGGGGCAACGGTACTCACTTCTCTTGATACCCTGCCCCATTCGATTCTCTGGTACCGCCAACAACTCCAGTGGCTCGGCGGGATGGGGATCATCGTCCTGGCCGTCGCCATTCTGCCAATGCTTGGCATCGGCGGAATGCAGCTTTATCGTGCCGAAACGCCGGGGCCGGTCAAAGACTCCAAACTGGCACCAAGGATTTCCGAAACCGCTAAAGCACTCTGGTTGATTTATCTCGGTCTCACGCTGGCCTGTGCCATCGGCTATTGGCTGGCAGGGATGACCTGGTTCGATGCCTTCGCCCACAGTTTTTCGACGGTCGCCATCGGCGGGTTTTCCACCCATGACCTGAGCATTGGTTATTTCAATAACGTCCATATCGAAATGGTTGCCATGGTCTTCATGTACCTGTCCGGG
>JAWVWZ010000058.1:0-7597 GCA_033723505.1 Hydrogenovibrio sp. | reverse complement strand
GCCATCAAACCGATGCCGACTTGAGGCAAGACCTGATTTCTTTTGATATCGATGTCGGAAATTTGACGTTCCATTGAGGCAAAAATATGAATCTGCTTCTTCAACAGTCCGTTCAACGTTCGAATCTGCTTGAATAGCAACTGCTGCTCTTTCTCGACCTTCAGGCGGGCCTTATCGGATTCGGTTTCCAATTCGCGCATTTGTTGCGCCAGCTGTCCAATGGAAGCATCCATTTGCGCCACCAGATTTTTAATCGCAGTCTTATCTTCATTCAGCCATTCGAAGTCGGGAGTCACCATATCCGACATATCGATTTCTTTGCCCATTTCGTTGAAATCGTTGTCGGTCTTATGGCGTCTTAACGCCTGCTCGAGCAAAACGCTTTTTGATCCTAAAGGTTCGATTTTTCTTAAATCAATGGCCATATTGCTTTCCTTATTGTGTGCAGTTCAATGACGAAACGAATTGTCATTTTTTTGACGGTCTGATGAGTTTTCCCCTCATTTGCTATCTCTACAGCATCAAATATGCCAATCATGCGTTTCCCGAGACAGACATTCGGCATTTTTTTCAAAGTTCAATTCCAGTAAAATTGCTTGATAAATTTAACACCGCGAGTAAGATTACTACTTAGCTTTCAAAAAAGAATGAATCAAAAACGATTCCTTGGACAAACGGGGAACTGAAAACAATAAAAACAAGCATACTTCCCCCCTTTTTAATCACGAGACAACCACAAACCCATTCCATGAAAAAATCTGACTTTATCGAATTTATTATGCGCGCAGGCGTCCTTAAACTTGGCGAATTCACTTTGAAATCCGGTCGAAAAAGCCCTTACTTCTTCAATGCAGGGCTTTTCAATACCGGCGGACAACTGTCACAGCTTGCACAAGCCTATGCCGCAACCATTGCAAACGAGAAAGTCGATTTCGATGTTCTTTTTGGACCGGCCTACAAAGGCATCCCGCTCGCGGCGACCACCAGTGTCTCTCTGGCGGAAAAACACCAGATCGACAAACCCTATGCTTTTAACCGCAAAGAAGCGAAAGATCATGGCGAAGGCGGGAATATCGTCGGCCATGCACTGGAAGGCAACATTCTGATTATCGATGACGTCATCACCGCGGGGACGGCGATCCGTGAATCCATGGACCTGATTCAATCGCAAGGAGCCAGACCGGCAGGGGTCATCGTCGCGCTGGACCGAATGGAAAAAGGACAGGGAGAATTGTCGGCGATCCAGGAAGTGGAAAAAGATTATGGCATCCCCGTCTACAGCATCATCAATATGAACGACATTATCGACTATCTGGCGACACAGCCGGATAGCGACGCCTATTTAGAAGCGATGAAAAATTATCGCGCACAATACGGAATTGAACAATGAGTGACAACCGGTTAAGGGAACTGCTGATCATCCGCCACGCCAAATCGGACTGGAAAGAGGAAGCGCCCGATATCGAACGCCCCTTGTCGGAAAAAGGCAAAAAAGCAGCAAACCGTCTCGGTGCCTGGCTGAATGAAAAGCACCTGGAACCCGACTATGCCCTGGTTTCACCGGCACAGCGCGCGCAGCAGACATTCAAACGTTTTAAATTCGAGAAGGAAGCCAGCACCCACAAAACACTGGACGCCCTCTATATGGCGACGTTGGAACAGCTGATTGCAATCCTGGCGGAAATCCCGCCCGAATACAACCGTGTCATGCTGGTCGGCCACAACCCGGGCCTGGAAGAACTGGCACAATATCTCGAACTGGAAAACCATTGCGAGGAATGCGATACGCGCCTTTTCCCGACCGGCTCTTTAGCCCACTTTATTTTGCCGAACGACTGGCAACACCTTCAGCCCGGTTCCGGCCGACTGGTTCAATTCATCAAACCCAAGGATATCAAAGGCGTACAAAAAGATTAAATCGCCTTCAGGATCAATGCGATCCCGACCAGAAGGGTAATGATCTCAAAACTTTTCTTCACCAGGCGATTCCCTTTCACAATCGCCAGGTGTGCACCGAGATACCCGCCAATCAGCGACCCCAGAATCAACGCCGGCAACCAACTCCACTCGATCTGCCCCTGCAACCCGAGCGTCAGGGCACCGGTACCATTCCAGAATAAACCGACCAGAATCAAGGTATAGGCCACAGCAAGTTTATAATCCAGGCCAAACCAACGGACCAGCCAAAGCGTCACGAACAGGCCGGTGCCCGAAGTCAAGGAGCCGTTCAGTCCGCCGATCAGAAAAAGCACCGTGCCGCCGAACAGCCAGCCTGGCAGATTTTGATGCGTCAGTTTCAGCGTTTGCCCCAGTTCGGGTTTGAACCAGGAGTAGAGACCCAACGCAAGAGTCAGAAGGCCTAACGCCAACTGTGAATAGCGGTCGTCGATGGTCAGAATCACATTGGCCCCCACCACCACACCGGGCAAGCCGAATGCCAGCACGACCAGCACGAACTTCCAATCTAGTTGCGCGGACTTAAGATGCCGGGCCGTCGCCCCCACACCGAGAAAAACACTGGCCACTTTATGAGTGGCCAGCGCCACTGCGAACGGCAAGCCCAGAAACAACAATGCCGGTAACTGTAACAATCCCGCCCCTCCGCCGGCTAACGCCGAGAAAAGGTTGGCGACGAACGAAATCACAAACAAAATGGACTGATCGATAAAATGAACCAAGGCAAATCCAATACAAATGACAACGGGATTGAAACCCGGCAATGACCCAAACCGAAATGCATCGTTTTCGGTTCAGGCAAGAAAAGGCGTTCGGATACGACGTTATTTGGAGGTAATCAGCGTCCCGACCCCTTCATCAGTGAATACTTCCAGCATCACCGCGTGCTCGACGCGCCCGTCAATAATATGAGACGATTTCACGCCGCTTTGCACCGCTTCCAGGGCACATTGAATCTTGGGCAGCATGCCACCGTAGATCGTGCCATCCTTAATCAGCTCGTCCACTTTCGCAGCGTTCAGACCGGTCAAGAGCTCGCCTTCTTTATTTAACAAGCCAGCGGTATTGGTCAGCAGAATCAGCTTTTCCGCCTGCAACGCTTCGGCGACCTTTCCGGCGACCAGATCGGCATTGATATTGTAGGAGCGGCCGTCTTCGCCGACGCCGACTGGCGCAATGACAGGGATAAAATCGTCCTGAATCAGCATATCCAACACTTTGGTATTGATGCGGGCGACCTCACCAACATGTCCCAGATCGATGATTTCCGGTGCTTTGAGGTCTTCGTTGAAAGCCGTCATTTCAAGTTTTTTGGCACGAATCAAATCGCCATCCTTACCGGTCAGACCGACGGCATTTCCGCCGTGCTGGTGGATCAGATTGACAATCTCTTTGTTGACCGAACCGCCCAACACCATTTCCACGATATCCATGGTTTCCGAGTCGGTGACACGCATACCCTGAACGAACTCGGACTCTTTGCCGATCTTGTTCAACAGGTCTCCGATTTGCGGCCCGCCGCCGTGCACAACCACCGGATTCATCCCGACCAGTTTCATCAAGACGATGTCTCGAGCGAAACCGTTTTTCAGTTCATCTTCGGTCATGGCATTCCCGCCATATTTGACGACGATGGTTTTTCCGGCGAAACGCTGGATATAAGGTAAGGCTTCAGCAAGGACGGATGCAATGTTCTGGGCTTGTTCTTTATTCAGATTCATCGTTTTTTGAACTCTCATGACAAACTCGGTATTAAATAGAAAACTTTCGCTATTCTACCATTAAAGCTGCCATTTCGAGGGGAGGAAAATCTTAAAAACCCGCTTTAAAACGTTACAATGAGTACTCACCCTTATTTCTCGATCTTTAGGAAGACCTATATGCGCATATCCTTGATTCTGTTGGCAGGTTTGGTTTTATTGTCCGGCTGCAGCCAGTTTCCGAAGAAATCGGCCAACCCGGCGACGGAGAGTCTCGTCAACCTTTCCGGCAAAAACAATGAAGAGGCGACTGACATCCTTGTCGGCAGATTACTGGAAGCGGACTATGAAGCCAAAAAGGTCGCCCCGGGACAGTTCATTGTCTATTTCGACCAACATACCTTTATCATGGAACCCAAGCTGGTCGAAAAAGGACTGAGTCGAATCGTTGTCAGTCGAGTGGTCGGCATCAAGCCGGTTTATCGTCAAGCACCGGAATTGGTCGCCGTCACGGTGGCACTCAACCGTCATCTGAACTTCGCAAAATTCTCGTTATTACCGAACAATGCTGCCGGTCAGGTTCAGGCCTCCATTACCTTTATCCATAACCGGGTCGATCTGGAAGAGATACGACAGTTCATGCTCTGGATGGATGCCAGTCTGAATCAGGTCAGACATATTGTTCCGCCGGAAATTCTGCACATGCTGGAACAGCCGTCAACCAAGCCAACCGTCTTGCCTTGATCTGGAATCGAAGCTTGCTTTTTAAAGCTGATATTTAGCTTCGATCTTTTCCAGTAGCGCTTTTCTCTGGGCGATGATTTTCGCAATCTGCGCCTCCAGCATTTCGAAAAAGGTTTTGATGTCCGGCGAATTGCGCTCCTTGAGTCCCACCCATTGGCTGGCAGGCTGACGCGACAGGAAATGCTGCTGCATCGCTTCTTTTTGCTGCTGAATCGCATTAAAGCCATTGGCTAATTGTTCCAGCACCTTTTGCACCTCCGGCATCTGCCGATGAGTGTCGGCCTGATGAATTTTACGGCGCTCCGCCAGATCGAGCGCCTGCACGGTTTTGACGTCGCCATTTTCCATCAGCACCAGCCCTGCGGACTTGACCCTTCCCAGCGTTTCCCCGGAAGACGAATGCAGGGTCTGCCCTTGAGAAACATTGCCCAGATAAATCGCCCCCACCCCTTTTTCGGCCAAGGTCACCAGGTCGCTTCGATCCGACTGATCCGACCACAATTGTAACTTCTGAAAGATCGAGTCCCGCTCGTCTATCCAGCCATTGCCGTCTTCATCATAGCGTGCAAGATCGGCAAACCCATTGCCGGATTGCGTGCCGAACAATTCCGTCGCCTGATCGACTTGGCCGTTGCCGTTGAGATCCAAAACCAGATAACCGCTGCCGGCTCCCAAACGAGCATACTGTTGCTGCGATCCGTCGCCCTTCAAGTCAAACTCGAAGTATTGGTTGGTCAAGGTTGCGCCTCGAGAACCAAAGTTGATCACCAGGGGATCATGCATTTGCACCAGGCTCAAGCTGGCTTTGGTTTCGGCCTCTATCTCGGTGTTGGCACGATAAGACATGGCCATATTAAAATTGATGGCGCGCCCATCCGCTAAACGGATTTGCCCGGATGCCTGCATCGCCGAAAACTCACTGGATTTCAAATGGAGACTGTTTTGTACGGAGATTTCCGCTGGTCCCGAAACCCTGATACGCTCGGTTTTTCCCGCTTGCTCAAGCTGGTCGGCCGGAAAAGTACGTTGTGCCGCAAGAGTTGCCGCCTCACCGGCCAAACCGAATTGAATCATGCTTTCGGTGACTTGCTGATGCGCATAGGTTTGAGTTTGATCGCCGTCGGTGACGATGGCTGAGGACTGATAATGCTGATGCGTCTGTTGCTGAAACTCGTAGCGTTCCTGCTGGCGAAAAACCATTCTCTGGCCGGAATCTGCGGCACGGCCATCGACATGGGACATATCGATTGAGACTTGTTTCTGTTCGGTCAGTACGCTTTCTTGTTGATGGTTTTGTCCCATATGGACGGTTGATGATTGGATAATCATATTCTACTCCTAATGATGAACTTCCCTTGCAGAAGAAATCGAAAGTAGAATCACGCTGTCATTTTTCTGGTCAATGAGTCGGTGAATCGTATTATTGTTATTATTTTTTATGAACGGTCGGACAGTGCGCTATCTCTTTTCCGTGAAAAAAATTCACGGCCGCTCTAACGAGTTTATCGGCAGACACTCGAAAAATTTAAGACTCAAATAACGACTTTGAAAAATGGCGGTATTTCAGGAAAGGACCTCGAAAGCGCACTTGCTTCCGAGGTATAAGCGGTTGGATCAGTCTCGGAAATTATTGAATTGCAGTGGCAAGTCAATGTCTTCTTTGGTTTTCAGCAACTGCATCACTGCTTGCAGATCATCGCGTTTTTTGCCGGTCACCCGCACACTCTCGCCTTGATTTTGTGCCTGAACCTTAAGCTTGGAATCTTTAATGGCCTTGATAATCTTCTTTGACAAGGCCGCATCCAACCCTTCGCGCATTTCAATGACCTGCTTGGCGGTTTTTAATTGAATATCCGGGTCCTTGACTTCCATACATCTTACGTCGATACCGCGACGATTCGCCTTTTCGACCAGAATGTTGTACATCTGGGTCAGCTGAAAATCGGATTCGGTTTTCATGGTTACAGTGGTTCCGTTCAACTCGAAACTGGAATCCGTTCCTTTAAAGTCGTAACGGGTCGTGACTTCTTTATTGGCTTGATCAACCGCATTGGTCAACTCGTGTTTGTCTAATTCAGAAACGATATCAAACGATGGCATCCTATACTCCTAGTCAGTTCAATCGGTGAAGTTGATGAATGTATTTTATTCTCTGGCAGCTATTTTAGCATTGCTCCCAAGGTTTTTCTGCGTCAGAATAGGTCTTTTATCGATCCCTCAATGGAGTCACTTAGCCTCATGCCCGACCAGACTTTTCCCATCTCGAAAACCGCTGAAAGCATCGCGCCCTTTCACGTTATGAAATTGCTCGGAGAGGCGAAATCGCTGGAAGCACAAGGCAAGTCGGTGATCCATATGGAAATCGGCGAACCGGACTTCCCCTCTTTGCACTGCGTCCACCAAGCGGTCACTCAGGCAATCTCCGAAGGAAAAACCCACTACACCCCGACACTCGGGCTGCCAGAACTCCGAGAAAAACTCGCCGCATTCTATCGCGATTTTTATCACGCAGAAGTGCCCGCCGACCGCATCATGATTACGCCTGGCTCCTCTTCGGGACTCCACCTGTTACTCACCGCACTGCTGAACCCCGGTGACAAGGTATTGATGACAGACCCGGCCTACCCATGCAACCGCCAATTCGTCAAACTGCTTCAGGGAGAAACCGTTTCGGTCGCCGTCGGTGCCGAGAGCAACTTTCAACTCGATCTTGATCTGCTGACGACACATTGGCAACCCGGCATTAAACTGGTTATGGTGGCTTCACCATCCAACCCGACCGGAACCCTGATCGAGCAAGAAGAACTGGTCGCCATGGCAGACTTTCTTGCTGAAAAGGGCGCCTATTTACTGGTGGATGAGATCTATCAAGGACTTGTCTATGAGCGGCCCGCCGAAAGCATTCTGGCAAACCCAAACCTGCCGGCCAATGTGTTGGTCATCAACTCTTTTTCCAAGTTTTTCGGCATGACGGGATGGCGCCTGGGGTGGATAGTGGCGCCGGAATACCTGATGCCGGTGCTTGACCGCTTGGGTCAGAACCTTTTTCTGGCAGCGCCAACGCCTTCCCAGCATGGCGCCATTCGGGTTTTGGAACCCGATGCGTTGGCTCAGCTGGAGACTCGCAGACAAATACTCGAAGAACGCCGGAACAAATTATATGACGCCATGACCGGGGCCGGCTTTCGACTCCCTTC
>JAWVWZ010000057.1:0-7625 GCA_033723505.1 Hydrogenovibrio sp. | reverse complement strand
GCTTCGAACACGTCTTTGGAGGTTAATTCGGTTTTGTTTTTGTCGGCCAGGGCTTCTTTTAAAGGTTCGTAATAAAGATTGGGTTGACCGGCATGGGATTTTCGCAAACGAAAGGTCACACGGTGAACCAGCAGGGAATTTTCGTATTCGGACTTGAAAATGCTGCTTCGATAGTCGAACTGGCAGTCGGAATGGCGAAATTCTCTGCGCTCTCCGGTAAAGAGGTTCAGGGTTTGCACTCGAGTGATGGTGTCTTGCGCTTCGGCGCCGTAGGCACCGATATTCTGCACGGGTGCGGCGCCGACCGTGCCGGGAATTAAAGCCAGGTTTTCCAAGCCCCAATAGCCCTGTTCGACGGTGTATTCGACGAACTTGTGCCAATCCATTCCTCCGCCGACCGAAATCCAGATATTGTCCTGATCTTCTTTAACGACTTTGATTTTGCTGAAGCGGCAGGTCACCACGACTTTTTCCAGATCATGGGTAAACAGCAGGTTACTGCCGCCACCGATAATGATCCAGGGCAGGGCTGCCAGCTTTAAGTCCGATCGTAAAACCGTGATGTCCGATTGCTTTTCGATTTCGACCAAATACTGGGCTTTGACATCGATGTGGAAGGTATTCCGGTTTTTCAGTGAATAATTAGCTTGAATATGCATATCTGTTATAATTTTTGAAGTTTTTAAGCATTCTACAGCAATTATAAAGGAATACGGATGTCGCAGTTAAAACTTTCCACTTCCTCTTGGACTTCTCAAACGGCTTTTATTTTGGCTGCGATCGGTTCCGCGGTGGGGTTGGGAAACTTATGGAAATTTCCTTATATTACCGGGGAAAATGGCGGCGGCGCATTCGTATTGGTTTATCTGGCATGTATCCTGTTGATTGGCGTGCCGGTTTTGATTGCCGAAATCACCCTGGGGCGAAGAGGGAAGGCCAGCCCGCCGCAGGCAATGTCCAACCTGGCAAGAGAAACGGCTTCTTCCAGACTGTGGTTCTTGTTAGGGGTGAACGGTATGTTGGCGGGAGTTTTAATCCTGTCTTTTTATACGGTCATCGCCGGTTGGGGCTTGTCTTATTTCTTTGACAGTCTGGCTGGACAATTCAATCAGATCACAGTTGCCGATGTCGGAACTCATTTCTCCAATTTGATCGCCAACCCCTATGCCTTGATTTTCTGGCATTCGGTGGTGATGCTCTTCACCATTTACGTGGTGTCGAAAGGCGTCAAGAGCGGTTTGGAGAAAGCAATCAATATCATGATGCCGGGGTTGTTCCTGATTTTGTTGGTTCTGCTTGGCTATGCCGCTTCAACGGCTGCATTCGGCCAGAGTTTTGAATTTCTGTTCGCGCCGGATTTTTCCAAACTGACCTGGCAAGGGGTTTTGGTGGCGATGGGCCATGCGTTCTTCACTCTGAGTATCGGGATGGGGACGATGATGGTTTACGGTTCCTATCTCTCGAAAGAATATTCCATCGTTAAAGCGGGTATCTGGATTGCAGTGGTGGATACCTTGGTGGCATTGATGGCAGGATTGGTGATATTTTCGGTGGTGTTTGCCAATCAGTTGGCACCGGGGTCCGGCCCTGGTTTGTTGTTTCAGACCTTGCCGGTAGCCTTCGGACAGATGACGGGCGGCTGGTTTTTCGGCACCTTGTTCTTCGCCTTAGTTGTCCTGGCTGCTTTAAGTTCGGCGATCTCATTGATTGAGCCGGCGATCAGCTGGTTGGAGCAAAACTGGGGCATCAAGCGAAAGAAAGCCGCTTGGACTCTGGGCGGATTGACCTGGGTGCTCGGCTTGGGCAGCGTTTTATCATTTAATGCCTGGCAGGATGTTCACTTGTTTGGCGACAAAAACTTTTTCAATAGCCTGGATTTTCTGACGACAAATATCATGTTGCCGCTCGGCGGACTTTTGATGGCGTTGTTTGCCGGTTGGGTGATGACGAAATCTCAGCTAGAAGACGAGTTGGATATGAAAGCAGGATTGATGAAACTCTTTAGAACGACGTTAAGGTATGTGACTCCAGTCGCGATTTTGATCGTCTTTATCTATAACCTAACCTATTGAGATGGTGACCGGGTCAAGCAAGCCGCGCTCTTTGAATTGAGCGCGATAATCCTCTAGGCTAGTATTGAGCGGTGTATTCGTTGAGAACCATTCGCTGCATTTCAAGATTTTCCTGTAGCATTCTGCGTTGTAAAGCGTGAGAAAATCGCAAAATCGATTTCATGACATTGAACACCACTTTAGGGTGAGTTTCCGAGAGCTGCTCGAAATCATCACGGTGAACCACCAGTACCTCGGAATTGTGTCTGGCTTTCAGACGCATGGTATGGGCATCTCCATCGATAAAGCTCAGTTCGCCAATCAAGGCACCGGTTTTCAGCGAGTTGATGGAGAGTTCCTTATCCGGTCCGATGGCTTTCAGGATATCCAGTTTTCCATCTACAAGGATGTAGAGGTTACCGTCCACCGTTTCGGCATCAAATAGAATCTCGTCTTTTTCCAGATGTTTGTGTTTGACAATTCCGGACAGCACCTGGCAGTCTTCTTGTGTCAAATCGGTTCCGAGTACGGACTGGGCAATAAGTTCGATATCGGCTTTTGCCATTGTTTGCGGTCTCCTTGTAGATTTATCTATCCAGTCGTTCTACTGGAAATAAAAGGTCGAAAAAAATCCCGAATCCCGCTGTAAACAGCAGGACCATCAAAAAGATAATCAAAATCGATCGTGCATGTTTGTCTTCGATGAATTTGGCTTTCCAGTTCTCATTCTTGACGTGGGGCCAGATAATGATCAAAAAGACAATGAGGACGGCAATTTCTATAATATACATGAGATTAGTTTACCAACAGATTGACCAGCGTTTGGTAATAAATATGGGTTAATTGATTCAAATCATCGACGCTGACCCGTTCGTCTACCTTATGGATGGTATCGTTCAATGGCCCCAGTTCAATGACTTGCGCTCCGGTGGTGGCGATAAATCGGCCATCGGAAGTACCGCCGCCGGTGGACAGCTCCGGGCGGTATCCCATTTCTGTTTCAATGGCCGAAGAGACCGCCTGAATCAACTCACCGTCCGCTGGCGTGATAAACGGCAGCCCGGAAAGGTTCCAGTCAAGCTGGTAATTCAGTCCAAGCTGATCCAGTATTTGATGGACGCCCGATTTCAAGGTGTCCGGCGTCTGTTCTGTCGAGAAACGGAAATTGAAGTCGATGACACAGTCTCCGGGGATGACATTGGTGGCGCCGGTGCCGGCATGAATGTTCGATATCTGAAAAGAAGTCGGCGGAAAATATTCGTTTCCTTGATCCCAGACTTTGTCCGTCAATTTCTGCAAGGCAGGGGTTGCGGCATGGATCGGATTTTCCGCCAGTTCCGGGTAAGCGATATGTCCTTGAATGCCTTTGACCGTCAGTTTGCCGCTTAGCGAGCCGCGACGACCATTCTTGATGGAGTCGCCCAGTTTTTTTGAACTGGAGGGTTCGCCGACCAGACAATAGTCGAATTTTTCGTTTCTGGCTTCCAATGTTTCGATGACCTTGACGGTCCCGTCAATCGCTGGGCCTTCTTCATCACTGGTGATGAGGTAGCCGATCGATCCTTTTGCATTCGGGTGTGTTTCGACAAACTGGCGGGTTGCAGCCATAAAGCAGGCAATGCTGCTTTTCATATCCGCCGAGCCACGACCATTGAGCATATTGCTGTCGTCGATATGTGCTGAAAAGGGCGGGTAGGTCCACTTTTCTACTGGACCGGTAGGTACAACATCCGTGTGGCCTGCAAAAACGATAAACGGCCCTTCAGAACCTCTTCTGGCCCAAAGGTTATCCACTTCGCCGAAAGCTAAGGGTTCGATCTCGAATCCCAAGGGCGCCAAATAGTCGGCAATGAGTTTCTGGCAGCCTTTGTCGTCAGGGGTGACAGAGTCGATTTGAATTAATTGTTGTGCGAGTTCGATGGTTTCACTCATGTTCGATGCTTTTTAATTTGGTTTCAGAATTATTCAGTTATTTTAGGGGGTTAGCCTATCTTTGAGAAGTACATTAAATCGGTTTGTCATTTAATGAATGACGTCTTCGTACTCTGCTGTTTTGAACCCGACAATTAAGTGGCCTTTGGCTTCCAGCACGGGACGTTTGATCAAAGTCGGCATTTCGGTTAAAACGGAGAGGTCCGATCCGGATGTCAGTGCGGATTTCTGTTCGTCTGTCAGCTGTTTCCAACTGGTGCTTCTTTTGTTGACCAACACATCCAATGGTTGTTGGCTCAGCCATGATTCGATGGTCGTTATATCCAATCCCTGTTTTTTGAAGTCGTGGAATTCATAATCTAGGTTGTGCGCTTCCAGGAATTTTCGCGCTTTACGAACGGTGTCGCAATTTGGGATGCCATACATTTTCATGCTCTTCATACCTGTTGCTTGGAAATCAATTGTCGGAAAGTAAACGATTATATAGTGTATCTACGGCCATTTCCTTAAAAGCGACCAAAAAGCGACAAAATCGTCGGTTTGGGAGAGGTTATTTTGTATCTATCTCATCAAGAAGGTATACTTTAGCGTTTATTTATTTTTGATTTTTAAGAGACTAGAGATATGACAATCAAGCGAATTGGACACCGTTATTCTGATGCTAAAACCGGAACGACTTTGGATGTATGGTTTCCTCGTTCCAATAAAGAAATCGCCCGCAACTGCCTGGCGTTACAGGCTGGTGTAATCAAGGCCGATTTTGTAACAGTTGAAATTGACTCTGTTGATGACGCACCTAAGTCGGCAGAAGACGCCTATCTGCGACTTCATTTGTTGTCTGAGTGTGCCTACAAGCCACATGACATTAATTTGGATGGTGTGTTTGGTTTATTGGCGAATGTTGCTTGGACCAATGCTGGCCCGGTTCTTCCATCTGAGGTTGAAAATCTGCGTGAAGCGATTGCCGATCAGCCTGTCCAGTTGACCGTCACGTCTATCGACAAGTTCCCGCGTATGGTGGATTATGTGATTCCGGAAGGTGTTCGTATCGGGGATGCAGACCGTGTTCGTCTGGGCGCGCACTTGGCACCTGGAACAACCATCATGCATGAAGGGTTTGTTAACTTTAATGCAGGCACTTTGGGGCAATCCATGGTTGAAGGGCGTATCTCTGCCGGGGTTGTGGTTGGAGACCATACCGATATCGGTGGTGGCGCTTCGATTATGGGGACGCTTTCTGGGGGCGGTAAACAAGTCATCTCCATGGGGGAACGCAACCTTTTGGGGGCTAATGCAGGTCTGGGGATCTCTTTAGGTGATGATTGTATTGTTGAATCCGGCCTTTATCTGACCGCTGGGACTAAAGTGAAAATGCCTGATGGTTCGGTTGTTTCAGCACGTGATTTGTCCGGGCAGTCGAAGCTGTTGTTCCGTCGTCATAGCCAAACCGGTGAAGTTCAGGCGATTATGACCGATGGTACGCTTTGGGGTGGTCTTAACAGCGAACTGCACAATAACGACTAAATATTGCTATTGGCCATGGATGACTGGCCAAAGCTTTTAAATGACTCGGCTGTTCTGGTCGAGTCATTCTTCTCTCTTATCTTTTTTACCCAAATACTTTTATAGCTGCTATCAGGTCAGAGTTTTTGGTGCCTGGGTTTTTAAACGGCTTTGCAGCGCCTTTCATTGCATTGCTCATTCATTTGAAGTCTCAGGAGTTTGATATAATCTCATGGTGTTTAATTTTTGAGGGAAGAGCAGGGTGTCTAAAGTTTTAGGGTTCGATCATGTAAGTATTATTGTGAAAGATGCGGAAGCCTCTCTGGCATTTTATCAAGACCTGTTGGGGTTAGAGTTGCTGGATCGCCCGAATCTCGGATTTCCCGGGTATTGGCTGGATTTGCTTGCAGGCCAGAGCCTTCATATCATGCAGTTGGATAACCCGAATGCAAATACCCAGCGTCCCGAGCATGGCGGCAGAGATTTCCATTTCGCGTTGAGAGTGGATTCAATCGACGAGTTTATCCACACGTTGGAGCAGAAAAACTATGCGTTCACTCGCAGCCAGTCCGGCCGTAAGGCATTATTCGTAAGAGACCCTGACGATAACGCTTTTGAGTTGTTTGAGGTGTCGAGCATCTCCTGACTTTATTCAATGGCGTCGATCAGTGTTGCGGTTAGGTTTTCTTTGCATTCTGCCGTATTGATCGATTTTTCCTTAATCGAACTGATCAGGAAAACGTCTTCTGCTTTTTCTCCGACTGTATTGATTTTCGCATCATGGACGCGAATACCGCAGGTTTTGAAAGCCTGGCCGATTCTGGCCAATAACCCCGGAATGTCTTTGGTGTGAATGATCAGTTCAGTCATCTGCTCGTCTTTTTGATGGAAAGTGATTTCCGTCGGCGTATCGAATATTCGGATGCGTCTAGGTTGTGGCTGTCTGGAAGCCGGTGACGGATCCGACAGACTCAGTTCGTAACGCAGAGTTTCGGTAATTTCATCGAGTCTGGCTTTGTCTTCGATAATCTCGTTTTCGCTGTCCAGCAGATAGATGATGACCAGTGTTTTACCGTTTTCGCCGGAATAGATTTTCGCTTCGACAATATTCAGGTTGAGTTTGTCGATGGCGTTGGTGATTTGTGCGAACAAGTAATCTCTGTCCGGCATGTAGATCATCAGTTCGGTTGCACCTCGCTGAGTTTTTCCGATGATATTGAGTTGAGGCTGCGGCTCGTTTTCATGGTAGAGGTTTTTGGTGATGCGGGCAATTTCCGGCGCTGTCTGTCGGTTGAAGAAGTCAGTGTGATCGAAAGCAGACCAGAAGTCCTGATAATCCTGTGTCGAGATGCTACGCTTCTGTAACAGTTCTCTGGCTTTTTCTTTATTGTAAATCGCCTGTTTGACACGGTCTCTCGGCACTGTCGAAGAGGCATCCAGGGCTTGGGTAGTATTGTTGTAGAGTTGAAGAAACAGTTGGTTCTTCCAGTCGTTCCATACATCCTTGGAAGTCGATAGTACATCGGCCAAGGTTAAAAGGTAAAGGTAGTCGAGTTTTTCCTGGGTGCCGACATGCTCGGCGAATTGTTTGATGACTTCCGGGTCGGAAAGGTCTTTTTTCTGCGCGACATAGGAAAAATCCAAATGTTTCAGGACCAGCCAGCTAATCAATTCGGAATCTTTTTCTGACAGATTGTGTTTGAAGCAGAATTCTTTTGCATCCTGAGCGCCGAGAACTTCATGAGCGCCTTCTCGGCCTTTGGCAATATCATGAAACAGTCCGGCCAGTAAGAGGATTTCCGGTTTACAGATGTTTTGTGCCACTTGATGCGCGGTGGGGAATTCGTAGGCGTGTTCATCAACGAAAAAACGTCTCAGGTTTCTGATTACCAGGAGTGTATGCTCGTCCACGGTATAAGAATGAAAGATATTGAACTGCATCAGGCCGGAAATTTTCTGGAAAACCGGCAGGTAGGCGCCCAAAATGCCATAGGAATACATCCGCTTCAAAGATGCATTGACGCCTTTGGGTTGTCTGAAAATTTCAATGAACAGGGCTTTGTTGATCGGGTCGGCTCGAAATTCATCATTGATCAAGTGCAGGTTGTTTCGAATCAAACGAATGGTTCGGGATCGAAT
>JAWVWZ010000056.1:0-7710 GCA_033723505.1 Hydrogenovibrio sp. | reverse complement strand
GTTTTGGTGGTCGGGCTGGCTTGTTGAACTAAATAGGCTAAAGCTTCATCAAATGTTTTCATCTATTCTTCCCAAAAAAATCCCCGCAGAAGCGGGGAAATGACAGATTGTTCGTTAAATTTTCGTTTGTGTCATCGTGGAATCAGACATTCCAGCGAGACTCGGCTTCCTTGTCAGATACCCGCGCATCGACCCAGCGGGTTGCCCCGTCCGGAAAGGTTTCTTTTTTCCAGAATGGCGCATTGGTCTTCAAGTAATCCATAATGTAATGTGCAGCATTAAATGCCGCCTCACGGTGCTTTGAGGTCACTGCGACCAACACAATCTGGTCACAGGGTTTCATTTCACCAATTCGGTGAATGATCAGACTGCTTTGAAGAGGCCAACGGTTGTGAGCCTTCTGTCTGATTTTTTCCAAAGCTTTCTCAGTCATGCCTGGATAGTGCTCCAGCTCAAGGACTGAAATATCATCGCCTTCATTTATATCGCGAACGGTGCCAACAAAGGAGACGACAGCGCCGATGTCCTTATGTCCTGCTCGAAGTTGTTTGACTTCGGTGCTTAAATCGAAATCTTCTTTCTGCACCCGGATATATGGGTAGGGATTTTCTTTCGTCACGGCTTTAACCACCTGTTACCGGCGGGAAAAAAGCGATTTCGTCCCCTGGTTTCACCGCCGTTGTTCGTGTGGCGACATTATGATTGACAGCAATCTGAAGGTTTTGGTTTTCGACCAAAGCCATCTTCCACTGCTCACCTCTTTCGCCCAGTGCATTGAGGACGCAATCGACCGTCTTGAAATTATCAGACGGCAGTTGTTCCTGGCCTTGGCCCAGAACTTCCCTGAAATTGGCAAAATACAAAATATCTAACATTTAACCCCCTAAACTCACCATTTGGCGGAATTCAATATTATGCACGTTTTCGTTAAAGAAATGTTTTTCCGGTTTTTTCAGCATCGCATCGACAATGAGCTGTTTGAGTTCATCATCGGTGATTCCTTCGCGTAAGGGTGTCCGTAAATCGACAGAATCTTCCTGGCCAAGGCAAAGAGCCAATACGCCTCGAGCCGTCAAACGCACCCGATTGCAGCTTTCACAGAAATGCTGTGAGACTGCGGAGATCACGCCAATGCGTGCATTCGTGCCTTGAATGAGGAAGTTTTTTGACGGACCATCATGTGATTTACCGGTTGATGGAATCAGGTCTGTGCCGACGTGCGCCTTCACTCGTTTCATGATTTTTTCCATTGGATAATGCTGATCCATCAAACTGATGCCGGCTTCTCCGATTGGCATGGTCTCGATAAAGCGGACCTCGACGCCTTTTTCGATGCCGTAATCCACCATCGATTCGATCTCACCGTCATTGGTTCCTTTCATCACGACCATATTGAACTTGATTGGGTTGAGGCCTGCTTCAAGCGCAGCATCAACGCCGGAAAGTACTTTTTCAAGGTCGCCGCCTCGGGTGATTTGCTTAAATAAATCCGGTTTCAGCGAATCAATAGAGATATTGGCTCGGGTGATGCCGGCGCGTTTCAAGTCTTTGGCATGCTTGCCCAAATGATGTGCATTTGTGGAAAGTGCAATTTCTTCCAGACCGTCAAACGGGCTGATCGTTGAGACGAAATCCGCAAGCCCTTTTCTTACGAGCGGCTCGCCCCCCGTAATTCGCACTTTGGTGACGCCCAGCTCTACAAATGCCTTGATGATGCGGTTAAGCTCGTCGTAATCGAGATACTCAGTATGTCTGCCTTCAGGGTGCGCGCCCTGTTCCGGCATACAGTAGCCACAGCGATAGTTGCACTTGTCGGTGACAGAGACTCGAAGGTATTCAATCTTTCGGTTGAACGGGTCAATTAAAGCCATAAAAAAATCGTTATATCCGTTTGGGAATAACGGTGTATTGTACGGGTTTTAAAAGGCGTTTCAAGTAAAAAATCATCATTTACTTATATAGAAAATTTATGAGGGCTAGAGCCTGATGGATGAGGGGGGATGTTTTGAAAGGCAGAAATGAAAAAAGCCCGCATAAGCGGGCTTTTTACTTGTGATCTAAACCGAAGTTCAGATTACATACCAGCGTGTCCTACACCTGGAGGAGCTTCATGTAAACGTTGTGGAACGTTATACTGGAAGTTACCGTCAGGTAGTTTACGAGCTTCAACGAAGTCGTGGATGTTGCCTTTACCGTCACCAACCATATAGTCAGGACAGTCTTTCATGCAACGCTCATTATGAACAACTGGACGGTGGTCACAGAAGAAGTTACCTTGGTTTTTCATGAACTTGTTTTGCTTCATTAGCAATTCAGAGTTATAGAAATCATCGTCTTCCAACATAACAGGTTCGCCGTCTTCGTCGAATCCTTTTGGAATGTAGTTAGACTGCATGATATAACCAGTCATCCCTAGGTAACCTGCATCACCGATAAATGGTGCGTTAGGCGTCCAGAATGGCATTGCACGACGGATGTAATCAAACAAAGTCGTTGCATATGGCCAGTAGTTACCAACCGTTTTCATTGGTGCTGGAGCACGTGGGTCAGTTGCGACTAGGCTTTCATCTACTGCTAGCGGTAGATAACCTTTTGCACCTTCACCGAATTCACCGTGACACATACCACAGAACTTAACATAAACGGCACCACCTTTCTCGACGGTCATACCGACCTTAGGATCCGGAAGACCGTTCCCGTCACCGTCTACAGAGATGTTCCAAACTTTCAGTGCAGATTCAGCAATTGGCTTACCGAACCCTTTAGCAACGAAAGTCGAATCATTGTAGTAGTGCTTAGCTGCAGCATCGTGAACGTCTACGAAAGCAGCTGGAATTTTACACTGAGCGTTACCGTGGTCACCACCGTCGATGCTGTCGTCAACTTCGAATGAGTATGGGTTTTTAGGATCTAGTTTTCCTTCCAAACCTGCACGGCCATTCATGTTGTCTTTACCTAGGATCTGAGCGATAACTTTTGAATCTAGGTACTTACCATCGTTTTCTTTGATGATTTCGCGGTAGTTAGAAGCATAAGCGCCGTCTTTTTGAGCAGCTGCATCGCCGTTGCTTCCAGAGTTGCCAGACATTGCGAATGCGGCACCAGTAAATGCAACGCTCGCGATACCTGCGGCTAGGATAGTTTTCTTAGTACTGAACATTTTGAATCAAACCTCCGTTTTTGCCACCTTCCCATGGGTGTACTCTCCAAGTGACCATCGCTGTACGGTGGTAAACGTTGTTAGTACCTTCTAAGTGACGCATTTGTGGCATAGTTGGTTGTACGTAACCAGTTTCGTCCGTAACACGGCTCATTAGGAATGCTTCAGAACCATCCCAATCCCATTCAACTTCGAAACGAGTCCAAGCTTTATCAAGAACAGGTGAAGTAAAGTGAGCTTCTTTCCAGTTTTTACCACCGTCGAAAGAAACATCAACGTGTGCAACCTTACCACGACCAGACCATGCTAGGCCACGAACGTAGTATTTACCAGGACCTTGCATTTTGAAGTCTGGAGAAGGGTATGTAATTACAGAGTTTGCTTCCATGTACCAAGAGAAACGCTGAGCAGTTCCGTCAGGCATCAATTCAGTATATTTAGAAGTCTCTTCACGGTGCTGTAGAGGCACATCGTGTACATAGATACGGCGTAGGTATTTAACCCACATGTTTGCTTCACAACCAGGAACCACTAAACGAATCGGATAACCTTGCTCACGACGTAGTGCTTCACCGTTTTGAGCATAAGCTACATAGCAGTCATCCATCGCCATGTCGACAGGAATCGAACGTGACATACCAGATGCGTCCGCACCTTCAGGAATAATCCACTTACCTTCAGGCTTGATACCAGCTTCTTTCAATAGGTCAGATAGACGAACACCTGTGTATTCAACACAAGACATCATACCGTGAGTCCACTGAACAGAGTTCAACTGAACCCCTTTCCATTCCATCGCACCGTTCGCAGGACATTCGATGAAGTGAATGCGTGAGATCGATGGGAAACGTTTCAGGTCGTCCATTGTGAAGACCAATGGGCGCTCAACCAAACCGTGGATAACCAAACGATGCTTAGCAGGATCGATTGTTGGAACACCACCGTGGTAACGTTCGAAGTGAAGACCGTTAGGCGTGATGATACCGTTCAAGCTTTGGATTGGAGTCATCGTGATGGAAGCCATAGAGTCTGGAGTCAACCACTCTAGCGTACGACGCTGAACTTCTTTTTCGAATGGAGAAGGCATCCCGTAAGGATATTTACGAACACCAAAACCTAGAGATTTACGAGCTGCGCCGTCTTGCAAAACTTTCGTTTCTTCTGGCTTACCAGCGTAAGGTGCGACCGCTTTCTTATAGTCAAATTTATTGTCTACAGCAGCTGAAGCGGTTTTTGTGAATAAAACACCGCCGGCTACTGCCGCGCTTCCTTTTAGGAACGCACGACGACTTTGATTGCGAGATTCTTCAGTTTGAATCGCAACCTTTTCAACGATTTTATCTGTCATTTAATGCTCCTTGATTGACATTTTTGTTTGAAAAAAATGCCTCAGATTCAAGAGTTTACTATCTATATAGCTTTTATATTAACCCGCATCACTTTGCACACGCATGCGTGACACAGTATTGCTGGACGATTATATTAAGTTCAAAGCCTAAGAAGTTCAAGCTTTAAACCCCTAAAAATTAGCAAATCCTGATATAAATTTTTTATAGGTCAGTGATTTTTTTCTATTTGTAAGGTTTATCTATTGGCTATTGTGGAAGGTCCTTTCGGCTACAGATGGGGCCGGACTTCGGGTTTTCGATGTCTTCGGCCACCTGGGCTAGAAAGGATTGCAATTCGTCAATGCTTAAAACCGAAAGAATTTTATTCATGATTTCGGGGTGAACCGCGACGGTTGTATATTGTCCGCTTTCCAATTTGACTTGAACTCCGCAAGCATCCGCTAATGCTCCCTCGGCATCGTTACCTTCAATCTGTGCGGCTTGCTCGCCAAACAGCAGTTCCGAATAGTAATCTTCCAGTTTGTCGGCGGCATCATCCGACAAGGCGCCTTCAATGGAAACTTCGAATGAAGCTTCGTCCATCGGCGTTTTTTCTTCTCGAATTACGGCGACGGCGTCAACGCTTGCTGCGAACTGAACGAATTTTTCAGCGATCGGCCGATCGAAAAAAGTATATTCGAAATTTTCTAACATTTGCTTACCTCGAATAAGTGGTTGCGGTGAATGCTTCTGCCGTTTGTTCGGCTTGCTTTATTTTTAATGCCCGGCGGAGTATCATCTCTTTCTATTTTAGGCACTCATATAATAATAAGGAAAAGCTGATGATCGAACGCCAATTCCCCATCACTCGAATGAGACGCATGCGAAAAGATGATTTTTCCCGGCGCCTGATGCGTGAAACGGTTTTAACGACAAATGATTTGATTTATCCGATGTTTGTCATCGAAGGAGTCAATCAAAGAGAGCCGGTTGCTTCCATGCCGAATATCGAGAGGTTGAGTATAGACCTTTTGGTGGCGGAGGCTCAAGAATTATTTGAATTGGGGATTCCGATGATCGCTTTATTTCCTGTACCGGACCCTGAAACCAAATCGTTGGATGCTGTTGAGGCATACAACCCGGAAGGACTTGCGCAAAGAGCCGTGCGCGCCGTTAAAGAGGCGGTGCCGGAAATGGGAATTATGACCGACGTGGCGTTGGACCCGTTCACCACTCATGGTCAGGATGGCATTATCGACGAAAACGGCTATGTGTTGAATGACGACACCATTGATGTATTGATGAAGCAGGCTTTGTCCCATGCGGAAGCTGGGGCAGATGTGATCGGACCGTCCGATATGATGGATGGTCGTATTATCGAGATCCGTGAACTGCTGGAAGAGCATGGTCACATCCATACGCGAATTATGGCTTACTCAGCTAAATATGCGTCAGCCTATTATGGTCCTTTCCGCGATGCCGTCGGTTCGGCGGGCAATCTCGGTAAAGGGAATAAGTTCACCTATCAGATGGACCCGGCCAACACCAACGAAGCTCTGCACGAGGTGGCGCTCGATTTAAATGAAGGCGCCGATATGGTGATGGTCAAACCAGGGGTTCCTTATTTGGACATTGTTCACCGAATTAAGCAGGAATTTAAAGCCCCGACCTATGTGTATCATGTCAGTGGTGAATATGCGATGTTGAAAGCGGCGTCCCAGAATGGCTGGATCGATGAACGTCCTGTCGTATTGGAAACGCTGTTGAGCTGTAAACGAGCTGGAGCCGATGGAATCCTGACATATTATGCCAAGACCGTTGCGCAATGGTTGGCGGAAAAATAGCAACAAGGGCTTAGACAGATGACAGATTTATATGCGGTGGTCGGCAATCCGATAGCTCATTCGAAGTCGCCGATGATTCACCGTTTGTTCGCCGAACAGACTCAGCAAGATCTGGTTTACGAGGCCATCTGTATTGATGGCGAAGAAACCAGCTTTGGCTATGCTGTTCAGGAATTGATTGCCCGCGGCTATAAAGGACTCAACATCACCGTCCCATATAAACTGGATGCGTTTGAATTCGCCACCCGGTTGTCGGAAAGAGCCCAGTCGGCCCATGCGGTCAATACCTTTGTTTTCCAAGAGGACGGCACAGTCTTCGGCGACAACACCGATGGCATCGGCCTGGTCAACGATATCGAGCAAAACGGGGGGCGTCCGTTTAAAGGGCAAAAGGTCTTGATACTCGGTGCCGGAGGGGCGGTGCAAGGAATATTGGAGCCGCTGATCGAAAAGGCGCCCGCTTCGATTCATATCGCCAATCGCACCGCTAAGCGCGCCGAAGTTTTAGGTCAGCGTTTCGACACGGCCGTGCCGATTTCGGCCAGTGGGTGGGAGGATATTCCACTTTTGTCTGGTGGCTATGACATCATTATCAATGGCACGTCTGCCAGTTTGGAAGGAAAGGTGCCACCTGTCGCCGGTTCGGTGATGGGGGGCGACAGTCTGGTCTACGACATGATGTATGGTGCGGAACCGACGGTGTTTATGCAATGGGCGAAAACCCACCAGCCAAGCTGCTCAACGATGGATGGTCTGGGAATGCTCGTCGGGCAGGCGGCGGAAGCGTTTTATCTCTGGAGGGGCGTCCGCCCGGAAACTCGGAGTGTCATCGAGGTGGTCCGCCAGAAAATCCAGTCCTAGCGGGTCCCCGTCATATAAACAACCAGCCCAACGTGATGGTCAGTAATCCCAGCGCCGAGAGCCAGCCAGCGGAAAAGCGTGCGGTTTTCGGTTCGCTCAGTACAAAGGCATAAACCGCTTTCAATAAGTTGTTGGACCCGGCGGCAATCAGAATTGCGCCGGCCAGCACATTCGCATTCGCTAAATAATCGCCGTTCAATAAAGACAGGACAAACGGATCGATATCAGTGAACCCGACCAGCGCCGATAGATACTTAAGTCCGGAGTCTCCGAAATAGTGCGTTACGAATTGCGTCAGGATGGTCATGATGACGAACAGGCCCGCGAAAATGAATGCCACTTTCAGTTCCAGCGGGTTATCGACGCCGGCTTCGACCTGGTGGTCTTTCAGGTGGGAGCGGTCCATGCGGAAATAGAAGGCGGCAATCACCATTGTCAGAATCGATAGGCCGATCAGATAGGGCCAGAGCACGGCGGCAACGGTCCAGTTGAATACGGCGGCAATGCCCCAGAGCCT
>JAWVWZ010000055.1:0-7733 GCA_033723505.1 Hydrogenovibrio sp. | reverse complement strand
TGGAACCGGTTACCGGGACCGAGAAGGGCGCTTGTGAGTCAGTTACCGGAACGGGATATCAAAGTGTCGAAGAGGCAGAAGCACTATGCAAAATGCCGGCTGTCGATACGGCGACAAAAGTCACGGCGTCTGGTACCCGGGGTGGACAAAAAGTCACAGGTGATCGCAGTGGTGCTTACTACGGTATGACCGGTGCGGAAACTGGAGACTGTCAAGCGGTGACCGGAACCCCTTATACAGGGTCAGAACAATCTCAATTTTGCTCCGTAGAGCAACAAACCGAGATCAAAGTTCGTCAGCCTAGAGGGGTGAATCCAGCGATTTCAGGTGTTCAGCCGGGACCAGTTGGGTTGACGGGGGCACAAAAAGGGGCTTGTGAATTAGTCACAGGTGCCTATTACCAGGGGACGGATCAAACAGCGATGTTGTGCGGTCCATCCAGCGCGGCTCAGCCGGGGGAGTCGGATTTTCCGATGACCATGGCGCAAGCAGCGGCGGAACCCATGGTTGAAGTGGCCGCGGCAGAAGGCGCCAAAATCACCGGTGATGGCTGGGACAGAGGTTCAAAAGTGACTGGAACGGATGGCCCATGGGCGGCGCAGCGAAATGCGTCTATCAAGGGATCTGTCAGACAGTCGCCAATGGGGGCTGCTCAGTTCAATCCGGAATCGATCGGTGAGGTTCCGATGAGCCCGGTGACGGGGTCATCCGGAAACACTGAAACCGGTGCGAAGGTGACGCTTTCCGGCGGCGCCAGAGCGTAACTAGAAATTGGGTGTTTCGATGAATAGGTTAAAACAAACACATCGTCAAAAGTCATTGTTTTGGAAGCCAATTGCGCCAAAACCTCAGTCTCAGCGATCTCAGGTGCCGCAATCTGCTCATGTGGCCTCTGAGGAAGTTGCCGAGGATAGAGTGCAAACTTCAATGACACTGACTGGCACCCATGTGTTGGTAAACGAGGCACAAAATGAATTGTTGCGTCGCTATGAAGTCGATATCAAAGCTCGTTTCGATGACATCGAAACGGTGTTGAAAGAGATTTTGATGCAACAAGGTAAAACCGATTTTGTCGGTTGGGCCAACCAACAACTATTTGCAAAGTTGGGGGTGAGGTTGACAGAAGAAGATTGGCAGACTGGATTGAATATGCAATTTCAGAAAGCTTTTCAGGCACTGTATGCCAAAACCCTCTTTGCACAATTTTTAAGAATGTCGGAAGACTTCTATATCAATGACCCTTTATCGGGGCAGAGAAAACAGGAAGCCGAACGCATTTTTAAACAAGCGGGATTCCATGCGGTCGGGGTTGCTCCCTGTGCGGATGGACGTCTTGCTCATTTGATTAGCTATGTACTCAGACTGCCATATGGCGCTGTGAGAAGAAAGGCTCATGCCGGGGCTTTGTTCGATATCAGTGAAAGTGTCAGGAACTGGGTCTTTATTGAACATACGCGATTCAGAGAGAATCAGCCGAATCCGGCCGAAGATCCGACGCGCTATTTAAAGATTGCGGTGTATCACTTTTCCAAAGCCGATCCGACACATCAGGGTTGTGCAGCACATGGGAGTGATGACCAAAAAGCAGCGGAGGCTGCATTAACAAAACTCAAGGATTTTAGACAGGCAATTGAAAACCGTTTCGGTTGTGGATCAACCGTTCAAACCTTGTTAATCGGTATGAATACCGATGACGACAGTTTGAAAATCCACATCCCTAACGAGCAAGGCAAGGTGTGTTTGCAGCGCTTTGTGGAAACCGACAAGTTATACCCGCTAACGGCAAACCTATCGGTCTCCCAGGCGAAGCAGGCGATTGAGAAAGCAATCGACGATTGCAACCTTAATCGTAGCTCAACTGCACCTCAGCCAGCGTTAAACAAATTGATTGCCTGGTTGATAGCAAATAACTTTTCGCAGATTGCCTATGTCAATCGCTATGAAAATGGTTGTTACAGTGACATCGGTCATGCGGAAAGATTTATCGGGGTAGGGAATGGCTTTGAAGAAGTACAGCTTCGTAACCTGAGTTATTACAGCTTCCTCGAGACGGTGGAAGAAGGGGTGAATGACGTGGATGTCGGTATCAAGATCTTTAAAGGTCTGAATGTCAAAAGAGGCTTGCCGATTCCAATCATCGTTCGCTGCGATTACGACGGACGTGTTCCCGGGTCTAAAGACCGGGCAGAAGCGAAAGCGTTACGCATCGAAAAAGCTCTGCACAACCGCTATCAGGAGCTGTCGGCATCCGGTTTGTTGCAAACTCTGCCGACCCTAAGAGATTTTACCGGCTGTCAGCCGGCTGAGAGACTCCCCAGCCAGGCAGATTTTTCAGCCTCAAAGAGAACCGCTTAAAGGGGGTAAAGGTGAAAATTTTTAAAGTCGACAAGACATTGGTTTCCACCAGCCGCATCTCGATGATGGAGCATAAACCTCTTCTTGTGGTGCGGGAAAAGGAAGGAGGCTCCCCTCAGGTTGCAGTCGATCCGATTGGTTGCAAGCCTGGCGACTGGGTGTTGTGTGTCGGGAGTTCCGCCGCACGAGATGCCGTTGGGGTGAAGGGCTATCCCAGTGATCTGACGATTGTCGGGATTATTGATAAGTGGGAGATGGCTGACGATGGAAATTCATCAAGTTAAACAAGCTTTGGTTCTTACCAGCCGCTTGGAGGACTTGGGGCATTTACCGATCAAGGTTTTGAAAAGTGTGTCCACAGGAGCCACCTTGGTCGCAATGGACCCTATCGATGTCCAACCAGGTGATTGGGTCTTTACCATCGCTAACTCGGCTGCAAGAGATGCAGCGGGTGACAAACGGTTATTAACGGATTTAACGGTTGGCGGCATCATCGATGACTGGCAACCGGAATAGAAGTAAGTTTTAAAAAGTGAGCAACTCAAAGGAGAAAATTATGAGTGATTACGGTATTGCCCTAGGCATGATCGAAACCCGTGGTTTGGTGCCTGCAATCGAAGCAGCAGATGCGATGACTAAAGCAGCGGAAGTTCGTTTGGTGAGTCGTGAGTTTGTTGGTGGTGGCTACGTGACCGTCATGGTCCGTGGTGAAACGGGCGCGGTTAACGCAGCTGTCCGCGCAGGTGCAGATGCTTGTGAACGTGTTGGTGACGGTCTGGTCGCAGCGCACATCATTGCTCGCCCACACAAAGAAGTTGAACCAGTTTTAACAATTGAACAGAAATAATTTAGTTCTTTATTAGAAGGAGAAAGGCTATGAGTACGGAATATGGTATTGCTTTAGGCATGATCGAAACCCGTGGTTTGGTACCAGCGATTGAAGCAGCGGATGCAATGACAAAAGCAGCGGAAGTTCGTTTGGTGAGTCGTGAGTTTGTTGGGGGTGGTTACGTGACTGTCATGGTCCGTGGTGAAACCGGTGCCGTCAACGCCGCCGTCCGTGCAGGTGCAGATGCTTGTGAACGTGTTGGTGACGGTCTGGTCGCAGCGCACATCATTGCTCGCCCGCACAAAGAAGTCGAGCCGGTTTTAACAATCGAACAGAAATAATTTTAGTGGCTGCTCTGGAGAACCAGAGCAGGACGCAATCTTAAAGGAGAAAGGTTATGAGTGAGTACGGTATTGCCTTAGGCATGATTGAAACCCGTGGTTTGGTACCAGCGATTGAAGCAGCGGATGCAATGACAAAAGCAGCGGAAGTTCGTTTGGTGAGTCGAGAGTTTGTTGGCGGTGGTTACGTGACTGTACTGGTCCGTGGAGAAACCGGTGCCGTCAACGCCGCCGTCCGTGCAGGTGCAGATGCTTGTGAACGTGTTGGTGACGGTCTGGTCGCAGCGCACATCATTGCTCGCCCACACAAAGAAGTTGAGCCGGTTTTGACACTGGGTAACGGTGCAAGCCGAAGCTGATTGGAGTTGGAGGGTTAAGTCACTTAACCCTCAATGATGAAGTTAGGAGGGAAAGATGCGTTATTCACCCAGAATGCCAGGTTCGGTGATGCCAGGAGCAGGCGCATACCCACAGGTTCCTCAAGCACAGATGGCCGTTGCAAACAGTCAGATTCTTGGGTACTTGGGGAGAGCACTGAGCTTGGAGTTTTCGGCCGGTCAGCATTACCTCGCACAGGCTTCCCTGGCGAAATTCCGTCAAGAGATTTCTTATGCCGAAGGCTTTGTCACTTTGGCGAATGAAGAGTTTCAACATGCGAATTTGATTACCGATCGCATGGTTGCGCAAGGAGCACTTCCCTCGGGCAGTATTTTGCGCGCAGCCGGGCCGGCATCCAATATGGCCGAAGCCTTGAGAAGTTGTGAAGAGCGAGAAGTCGCTTTGATTCAGCTTTATTCGGAAGCTTCGCAATATTGCGCCAATTTTGGGGCTCAGGAAGATTTGATGTTGTTTAACCGACTGTTGGAAGAAGAGCAATCTCAGTTAATGAGAGTGCAATCCTGGTTGGAAGAATATTATCAGTCTCTAACCATGCAGCAACCGCCACACAGGAGCTTTGTATGAACGAACGCTGGAAAGTGAAAAGCAAACCAGCCAGCCTGGAAGCCCGGTTCGAGTTTGATGATTTTGCAAACTTGCGGGCCTTTCTGGATGACTTGGCAGAACAAGCCGATCAGCTGGAGCACCATCCCAACATCAGTTTTGGAAAAGAACATGTTTCAGTCATGATCTATTCACGCGCTGATGAACTCCAAGAAGTCGATTTCTCCTTGGCAAAAGGAATGGATGAAGCTTACCAGCGTTTCTCAAACGATTCTTAAAGGGGTTTATATGACCACGACACGGAATACAAAAAAACCGACTGCTTCAAAGCAGTCGGCGGTACAAACAAAGTCCGCAGCAAGCACCGCCAAAAGCAGTGTGAACAAACCGGAAGCTAAGTCGGATGCACCATCCAGCGTTCAGGCCGCTCAGGTTGGCCGTGACAAACAGGCGACCGAAACGACGACAGTCGATAACAAAAACGCTTCCCCCGCTAAGCAGGCAGATAAGCCGGCATCGGGACATATTGCGGATCAGATACAGGTATTTCCTCGCAGAAGAGTTTGGCCAGATTGATCACCTCTTATGGCAATTAGGTTTTTGCCATCGCTTTAGGCAGACAAACGTCTGCCTTTTTTTTACCCGTTTGAGAGGGTGAAGTGTTGTTGGATAGGGGTTCATCAAATGAATCATAGACAGCAATCTATGATAACTATTTGAAAATCGATTTGTTCTAAATGTTTGAATTGCCTATTATTTTGTTTAGTTTAAAAAATTCGAAAAGGTCAGTGTAATGATTGGTTGGATTGAACTTGAAGATGGCTATGAAGAAGAGTGGCACTTCCAGACTGAAAAAAGACAAGCAGAATCACCAGAACAGAATTCGTCCATTCCATTTCTTGGGCGCGATGAAAAAGTGATTCAGGTTTTGGCGGACAGCCGTTCGAAGGACAAGATTATTTCGGTTTTAAAGCAAACAGGATTGGATAACTACGTTATCTATGATGGGGACACCCCGATCAGCGAGATGCAGCCACAAAACAAATTATCTGAAAACCGCCTGGCACTGATGGTTGCGGTCAAAAGCACGCTTTACTCTAAATTGTTGGCGAACTTTAAAGCAACGTTGAACCAGAAAGAGCAGGAAAACTTTTCCTGTACCGAGGCGGTGTTTCAGGTGCGTTTGGGAGAAGAGTCAAGATGATGGTGTTGGCAACAAACAACCCTCATAAAGTGACAGAGATTTTACCGATGATTTCTTCCCAGGGCTTTGAGTGTCGCGCGCAGTCCAGTTGGTTTCAGGAAAGTGTCGAGGAAGACGGCATCAGCTTTCTGGAGAACGCTTTGAAAAAGGCTCGATATGCCAGTGCGCAAACCGGCTTGCCCGCGATTGCAGATGACTCTGGACTAGAGGTGATGGCCCTTGGAGGCCAGCCTGGCATTTTTTCAGCCCGTTATGCTGAAGATGTTTCCGGAGAAACGACGGATGAAAAGAATGTGGAAAAATTATTGGAACAAATGGCTGGGTTGCCGTATTCACAGCGCCAGGCGCGCTATAGCTGTGCAGTGGTTTATGTGGAACATGCCGAAGATGCTATGCCGCTCATCGGAGTCGGGCACTGGTATGGAGAGATTTTAATGGAACGTAGAAGCGGCCGTGGAATCGGTTACGACGATGTGATGTGGATTCCGAGTTTGGTGAAAGCTGTGTCGGAAATTCCTCTGGAAGTGAAAAACCGGATCAGCCATAGAGCGCAAGCGGTTCAGGCAGTGTTGAATCAATTGAAACAGCAGGTGCCATCATGATCGAGTTGCGTACTTATGTTTTTCTGGATGCACTGCAGCCACAGCTGGCGTCTTACATGGCAACGGCATCGATGGGGTTCTTGCCCGTTCCGGGAGACTCTTCCTTATGGATAGAGGTCGCCCCTGGGATGGCGGTGCACCGTATGTCGGATATTTCGCTAAAGGCTTCCAATGTCCGCTTAGGTCAACAGATCGTTGAACGTGCTTATGGTTCCATGGTGGTCCATCATCGAGACCAGAGCGATGTGCTGGAAGCGGGCCAGAAGATTTTGAATCACCTCAATACACGAGAGTATGACCGCCAAAAGTGCGTCATCATGTGGAACGAGATTATTCGCGGCGTGACGGCAGACCATGCGACCCTGATTAACCGGGATAACCGGAAAGGGTCGATGATTTTGCCGGGGCAAAGCATGTTTATTATGGAAACAGAACCCGCGGGTTACATTATTTTGGCCGCGAACGAAGCCGAAAAAGCGGCGAATGTGACCCTGGTTGAAGCACGAGCCGTCGGTGCATACGGTCGATTGTTGATGTGCGGTAAAGAATCGGACATCAATGAAGCGGCCAGAGCAGCGACCGAGGCGTTGGAACGTCTGACCTGTCGGTCGGAATAATAAATGCATTGATAACCCTGGCAAGTTTGTCATGGTTATATTTGGTTTTATCTATAGGCTGCGACGGTTAAATCAAAAACCTTTTGCAGATATGTTGACAATTCATCCAAAAAGGTTGGAGATTAAATGGATACGGTAACGACAAAAAAACAGAGTAACTTTCTGATCAGGCATGCTTCTTTGCGTCAGATTCAACTATTTGAGTCAGTTGCACGTAATCTGAGTTTCACACGTGCTGCCGAGGAGCTGCATTTGACACAGCCTACGGTTTCCGCACAGGTGAAAAGTTTGGCCGATGCGGTCGGATTGCCGCTTTATGAGCAGATTGGGCGCAAGATCTATTTAACTGAAATTGGCGAGCAGGTCGCTTGTAGTTGCCGCGAAGTCATCAATCATTTTTCCAACCTGGAAATTATGCTGGATGATTTCCGCGGCATGAAACGAGGGCGGCTGCGCGTTGCGGTAATGACCACCGCCAAGTACTTCATTCCGGTCGCGCTTGGCGAGTTCTGTAAAAAACATCCGGATATTCAGTTAGACCTGACCATCCGAAACCGGGATACATTGCTTAAGCGTATCGACCGAAATATGGATGACCTTTATATTCTCGGACAGGTTCCGCCCAGCAACCTAGAGCTGGAGGTCATTCCTTTCGCTCCCAATCCGTTGGTGGTCATCGCGAACCGAAACAACCCTTTGGCTGGCAAGAAAGTGACGTTGAACCGGTTGTCCAAAGAGCCCTTTATCATGCGTGAAGAGGGCTCGGGGATTCGACAGGCGTTGGAAAAAATGTTTGCTGAAAAAGGCCTTAAAATCAATGAGCGCCTGACAATGCGTTCAAAT
>JAWVWZ010000054.1:0-7767 GCA_033723505.1 Hydrogenovibrio sp. | reverse complement strand
TTGATCGATGTTTTGCTGGCAATGCCGTCGGTGAGAAATCAGGATGTGTTGACCGATTTCGTCAATACCGCGAAGCAAATTTTAAAACGACGAACCCAGTTGGCACCGGCGGGCAAAAACGAAAAACGGTGGTTGCCGGGATGGTATAAACGCTTGGACGGCTATCTGCATCAGTCGCCCGCTCAGGTGAAGACGACCCCCTGATGATCGTCAAATCGATTTTCGCCAGCATGCGGCCGCCGTTTCTGTTGCTGACCGGTTCGGTCATGGTGTTGATGTTGGCCTATGTCGAGTATCAGGCCATTCCCTGGTCTTATCATCTGTTTTTATTGATTTTAATCGGTGCAATTGCGGCGCATATCAGCGTCAATATGCTGAACGAATATGACGATTACCATTCCGGACTGGATTTTCTGACCTCGAAAACGCCTTTCAGTGGTGGCAGCGGGGCATTGACAGAGCATGCACAAGCGGCAGAATGGGTCGGACAAGTCGGCTATTTATTCCTGGGGATGGTGGTCAGTATCGGTGCGTTTTTCATTTTTCTGCGCGGCTGGGCGATTCTGCCGATCGGGCTGGTCGGAATTCTCATTATCGTCAGCTACACCACCTTTCTGACCCGTTATCCTTTATGGTGTTTGATGGTGTCCGGTTTGGCATTCGGCCCTTTGATGATGAACGGCGGCTATTTCGTTTTGACCGGACAGTTTTCGCTGACCCTGTTTGCCTTGTCGTTGATTCCTTTCTTTCTGGTGAATAACCTTTTGTTGTTAAATCAAGTGCCTGACATGGAGGCGGATCGCCAGGTGGGGCGCTTCAATTTGCTCCACAAGTACGGCGTTTCTGCCAGTATGAACCTGTTTATTCTGCATTGGGTATTGGCGTTTGTGGTGTTGGGCGGCTTAATTGCTTTCGGAGATTTGCCGGTATCCGCGTCGATGGGCTTTTTGGCGTTATTCCTCTCTTTGCCGGTGGTGCTTAAGGTAAAATACCTGTCGGCAACGGAAAAGAACGCGCTGAATCCGATTATGGGGCTCAATGTTGCGCTGACACTGCTGATGCCACTTTTCATCGCCGGTGGACTCTATTATGCAAGTCCATGATTGCGTCATACATTTGTACGTGATCTCACGTTAGAATTTGGAAAAGAGATTTGTTATGAAAACCTTAATCGATGTCGTCGGCAATACGCCGCTTGTCAAAATCCAGCGTATGGTGAACCCTGAAACCGGCAGTGTCGTGCTGGCAAAGCTGGAAGGCAATAATCCAGCCGGATCGGTCAAAGACAGACCGGCGTTGAATATGATCAAACAAGCGGAATTGAGAGGAGACATCAAGCCTGGTGATACTTTGATTGAAGCCACCAGTGGCAATACCGGGATTGCATTGGCGATGGTCGCGGCAATGCTGGGGTACAAGATGAAACTGATCATGCCGGACAACATGTCGATGGAACGCAAGGCTTCAATGGCCGCTTACGGTGCCGAGTTGATTTCGGTGTCTCAGGCCGACGGCATGGAAGGCGCACGTGACCTAGCGCAAAAGATGCAAAGTGAAGGCAAGGGGCTGGTGCTGGATCAGTTTGCCAACCCCGATAATCCGTTGTCGCATTATTTCACCACCGGCCCGGAAATCTGGAAAGATACCGACGGTAAAATTACCCATTTCGTCAGCGCGATGGGGACCACCGGTACGATTATGGGCACCTCGATGTATCTGAAGGAACAGAACCCGGACATCCAGGTCGTGGGGGTTCAGCCGACCGAAGGGTCGTCGATTCCTGGGATTCGCCGCTGGCCGAAGGAATATCTGCCGTCAATTTATGACGATTCCCGCGTAGATCGCACCATCGACATGTCTCAGACATTGGCGGAAGAGACCATGAAGCGGATGGCGACAGAAGAAGGGATTTTCGCCGGCGTGTCTTCGGGCGGCGCGATGGCGGCTGCATTGCAGCTGGCTTCCGAAGTGGAGAATGCGACGATTGTCACCATTGTTTGCGATCGCGGAGACCGTTATCTGTCGACCGGTGTGTTCGATCCGAAATAACTGAATTGACCTAATTATCATAACCATAAGAACCAAGCATAGATGGCAAGAGAAATAGAAAGAAAGTTCCTGGTGAAAGGACGCGACTGGGAAAAACTGGCAGTATCGAAAACGCATTTCGCACAAGGATATCTTAACGATATCCAGCACCCCGGCAGCAAAAGCTCGATTCGGATTCGGATCGAGGGCGATCGGGCGAACATCAATATCAAAAGTTTGGAGATCGGTTTGAGCCGGGATGAATATGAATATCCGGTCGATCTGGACGATGCTCAAAAAATGCTGGCGACCTTGTCGGTGGGGCCGGTCATTGAGAAGGTGCGTTATATCGTTAAAAACGGCCAACATAACTGGGAAATCGACGAGTTTTTAGGCGATAATGAAGGCCTGATTGTGGCGGAAGTTGAGTTGGAATCCGAAGAGGACGATCTGGCGATTCCCGACTGGATCGGTCAGGAAGTGACCGATCTGACGCGTTATTACAATATCAGTTTGAGTCAAAGACCATTTAAACAGTGGAGTGAAGATGAAAAGAACGTCCAGTAGCACACTCTTGAAGGGGGCAAATGCCATTAACGGCATTTCGTCAATGAAACAAACATGGTTGAGCGTGTCGATCAGCGCGGCCTTGTTCGTCGCTGCGACGCCGGCCTGGTCTGCGGTAGGGCTGTTGGATGTCTATCGTATGGCGGCCAGTCATGACGCCAAATTGTCTCAAGCACGTGCCGAATACAAAGCGAACCAGGAACTGGTTTCTATCGCGCGTTCTCCACTTTTGCCGCAAGTAACCGCGTCGGCGAGTTATGCCAAAAACGACAGTAGTTTCGATTCTGGAGACGTTGATAACCGCAATATGGCATTGAACGTTCAGCAAGCGTTGTATCACCATGATTCCTGGGCGAAATACTCGCAAGCGAAATACAATCTGAAAAAAGCCGAATACACTCTGAAGAGCGCGGAACAGGATGTGATCGTCCGGGTGGCGGATGCTTATTTCAAAGTGCTGCTGGCGCAGGAAGATGTGAAGTTGGCGAAAGCGAAAGAGAAGGCTGATAAAACCCAGTGGGATCGAGCCGAGGCGTCGGCGGAAGTCGGACTGGCAAGCAAAACGGATGTTCTTCAGGCCAAGTCGAGCTATGACTTGTCGAAATCGGATCGTATCAGTGCGGAAAACAATCTGGATGTGGCTTACGAAGAATTGATGAAGCTGACAGGTACGCCGGTGCATTCCTTGAAGGAAATCGCCTTGAATGTCAGATTGCCGAAACAAGTCCTCAATATCGGGAAATTCGAAACCGAAGCGCAACAGAACAATTTGACGGTATTGCAGACCGAAGAGCAGGTCAATGCCGCCTCCAAAGAAGTCGAGGTTCAAAAGTCCGGCCACTGGCTCAGTGTCGATTTAAAGGCCAGTTACAGCGATACCGCTTATTACAACTATAAAAACGATGCGTACAGCTCATTGCGATATAACGACAGTAATGATTTGAACGTCGGGGTTTACGCCAGTTTACCGCTCTACTCCGGCGGTGGAACCTCTTCGCGCGTCGCCCAGGCGAGAGCTAATTATCAGGCAGCGACCGCCGGGTTGCGTGATGCTCAGGAGACCGCGCGTTTGAATGCGCGGATTCAGGTTCGTAATGTCGAGCGCGGCATTGAATTGGTTGAAGCCAACCGAGCGGCGGTGAAATCGAACGATGCTTTTCTGGAAGCGGCGGAAGAGGGCTATAAGGTCGGTTTGAAAGACTTGCTGGAAGTGCTAACGGCACGAACCAACAAGTTCCAGGCTCGCCGTAATCTGGCTTCTTCACTTCATAATGTCGTCTTGAGTCGCTTGAAACTGGATGCCGCGGTCGGGGATTTGAACGTCGACAAACTGCAGGCGTTTGATGCCTTGCTGTCGGATCCGACTTCGCAGCCGATGCCGTCGGTTGAGCCTTAAGCCGATGGGCAAAATGCCGCAGATGCGGTTGAATCGTTTATGATGCAGTACAATGTAGGTAGAAGACAGTTTTTGAAAACCCTGTCGGCGGGTATGGCCGGCGCTTCCGCCTTCTCTTTATCTGGCTGTGAATCACAGCCGGTGGATCCGAATCAGATCCGCATGGGGGTAACTTCCCGTCCCAGAATTCTTGACCCGAGAAAGGCGACCGACGCACTTTCCAGCAGGGTCAACCGATTGATTTATCGTCAATTAATCGATTTCAATGAAGCCTTTGAACCCATTCCCGACCTGACCTCCTGGGAACAGTTGTCTGCGACACATTACCGTTTTACTTTGTTGGAAAGGCCGTTGTTTCATCACGGGAAGCGGCTCGATGCACAGGATGTGGTGGCGACTTTCAGGACCATCCTCAATAAGTCTTTCGGTTCGCCGTTGCGCGGGTCTTTGAAACACATCCGCTCGGTGGTCGCGTTAAACGACACGCAAGTGGATTTTCACCTGCGTCATGACGATGCATTGTTTGTCGGGCGCCTGGTGATCGGCATTCTGCCGAAAGACTTGATTGATCAGGCCTACAACTTTAACCAGCACCCGATTGGTTGTGGTGCCTGTCGTTTCGAGTCAATGACCGAGCAGTGTCTGATTTTGAAGCGTCCGGATGAAGTTGAACTGCATTTTATTCCAGTCAAGGATGCCACGGTCAGAGTCCTGAAATTACGCAAAGGCGAGCTGGACCTGATCCAGAATGATTTGTCGCCGGAGCTGCTGGCCTATAGCCAAAAACGCAAAGATTTGAATGTCATGACCCATAATGGCACCAGTTTTGGTTATATTGGGTTTAATTTCGACGACCCATTGCTGAATGATTTGTCGATGCGTCGTGCGCTGGCGTATGGCATTGACCGCCAAGCGATTATCGACAGTCTGTTTTCCGGTCAGGCGAGGCTTGCCGGCGGGTTGCTGGTGCCAGAACACTGGTGCGGCGCACCGCAAATTCACGGCTATGATTATCATCCTCAGAAGGCGAAAGCCTTGGTTGAAACTTTGAAACAACAGTCCGATCTGGTCAAGCCTTATCTGAACGAAGCCGGTGAAATCACGCTGAGTTACAAAACTTCATCCGATCCGACGCGGATTCGTTTGGCGACCATCTATCAATCTCAGTTAAAACGCATCGGAATTAACCTGAAAATTCAGAGTTATGATTGGGGAACCTTTTACAATGATATCAAGCAGGGCCGTTTTCAGCTCTATAGCCTCGCTTGGGTCGGGGTGAAAAGCCCTGATATTTTCCAATATGTGTTCGACTCCAACGCCGTACCGCCGAAAGGGGCCAATCGTGGCCGTTACCGGGATCCGATAGCGGATGAATTGATTCGCGAAGCCGGTGCCGTGCAATCCCACCAAAAACAGGCCGAGCTGTATCGACAGTTGCAGGTGCATTTGCAGGAGACGCTGGCGGCGATGCCACTTTGGTACGAAAATCAGTATGCAGTGATGCGCCCGAACCTTTCCGGTTATCGACTTTATTCAGACGGCCGCTTCGATGGTTTGCTGACAGTGAGAAAAACGGCATGAAAACGATTCGCAAACCGGCCTTACTCTCGCCTTTGTGGCTGGGGATTTTCTTCGCGACCGCCATCTGGTCGATTTATCAGCCGACCGACTTTCAAATTTGGGTGCTGGAGGCTTTTCCCGCTTTGGCCGGATTGATCGTGTTGGCGTTGACCTTTCGAACCTTCCCGTTAACGCCTATGGTCTACTGGTTGATTCTGGCGCATTGTGTGGTACTGTTTGTCGGGGCGCATTATACTTATGCGGAGGTGCCGCTGTTCGATTGGCTGCAAAGCGTGCTCGGGCACGAACGCAATAATTACGACAAGCTGGGGCATCTGATGCAGGGACTGGTGCCGGCAATGATTGCGCGCGAAATTCTGCTGCGCAAACAAGTGATTAACGGCCGTGGTTGGTTGAATTTTCTGATTGTTTGTTTTGCGCTCGCACTGAGCGCCGTATACGAGTTGGTCGAGTGGTTGGCTGTGGTTGCCTCCGATAGCGGGGTGGAAGCTTTTCTGGGTACTCAGGGCTATATCTGGGATACCCAGTCGGATATGTTTTATGCGTTGATCGGTGCGATTGTCGCGTTGATGACGTTGACGAAACCACATGACCGTCAATTGGCCCGGATGACATGACCCCTGCCTGGCAGATATTTGGTTGAGGATGAGTTTGAAGATACTGATTTCGATTGCACGACAAACGTTGACATTGCTGGATGGGCAAAGGGTCGTGCGTCGCTATTCGATCAGCACGGCGAAAAACGGCATCGGCAGCGAAAAAAATTCGGGCAAAACCCCGCTGGGGCGGCATGTCATCCGAGCCAAAATCGGCGCGGATCAGCCTTTGAATGCCGTGTTTGTTGGCCGGCGTCCGACCGGAGAGCTCTATGACGATGCATTGGCACAAGCCCAGCCGGATAGAGACTGGATCCTGACGCGGATTCTGTGGTTGTCGGGCAAAGAAATCGGTAAGAATCGCTTGGGGAACCGAGACACCATGCAACGCTATATCTATTTGCATGGCACACCTGACAGTGAACCGATGGGCATCCCTTTGTCACACGGGTGTATTCGACTTCGCAATGAAGACATTCTCGAATTGTTCGATCTGGTCGACGTGGGCACTGAAGTGGAGATCGTCGAATGATTCAATATCTGGTGCGTCTGCTGGCGTCGGTGGTGTTTATTTCCTGGGTGGTCGGCTCCCTGGTGTTTTTATTGATTCATCTGGTGCCAGGCGACCCGGTGGAGGTCATGCTGGGTGACTGGGCCAGCCCGGCCGACGCCGAAGTCTTGAGACAGCAACTCGGCTTGAATCTGCCCCTGGGAGAACAATACCTGCACTATATGCTCGGTTTGCTCCACGGGGATTTAGGTCAATCTCTTTTTTATCAGCAGCCGGTATCGGATTTGATCGCGCAACGATTGCCCTATACGGTCCAGCTGGCGGTGATGGCTTTGTTGGTGGCCATTCTGGTCGCTTTCCCGCTGGGGATGTGGGCGGCGTTGAAGGCCGGAAAGTGGCCGGACTATCTGTCGATGACAGTGTCGTTGTTCGGCGTGTCAATTCCGAACTTCTGGTTGGGACCGATGTTGATTCTGGTGTTTTCCATCGGCTTTGCCCTTTTACCGGTCAGTGGGGCTGATCAGCCGCTTTCCTGGGTGTTGCCGGCGGTGACGCTGGGGACGGCTTTGGCGGCGATTCTGGCGAGAATGTTGCGTGCGTCGTTATTGGAGATTTTTCATGAGGATTACATTCGCACTGCACAAGCGAAAGGTTTGTCGCCTGCGGCGGTCTACGGCCGTCATGCCTTGCGAAATGCCATGCTACCGGTGGTGACGATTTTAGGGCTGCAGTTGGGCACCCTGTTGGGTGGCGCAGTGATTACCGAAGTGGTTTTCGATTGGCCGGGGTTGGGGCAATTGCTGGTCGATTCGATCCAACGACGAGATTATCCGGTGGTGCAGGCCTGTATTCTGATTATCAGTGTCGCTTACATCACCGTCAATGGTTTAACCGAGGTGGTTTACGCCTGGTTGGACCCTAGAATTCGTTTAGCGAAGTGAGAGGGCATGATTCGATTACTGAATAATTTGAAAAACCTCCCGCTTCTGATCATCCTGCTATGGCTGGTAATGGCGATCGGTGGCGCATTTGTAGGATCTGCCGCCATTGAAGTGCATTTGGATAAGCTGTTGCATGCGCCGGATTCG